>JABJHA010000009.1 GCA_018662005.1 Rhodospirillaceae bacterium
AAGTGGTTATGGACATACAACAACGAACGGCCCAACATGGCCATCGGCGGCATAACGCCAAAACAGAAACTGGCTATGATAAGCATAGCCGCTTAAACGATTCTATTTATGCGGCCCTCTGAAAATGGGGGTATTACCGCAGTGTCAGAGCAAACTGACTTGTGTCGGCGTAGCGGGTTGCGTAGCGTCTGTGAATGAAAAACCTTTTCCGATATTTCAAGACTTCACCAGACATCATCCGCCTGGCGGTCATGATGTATATTCGTTTTCCTCTCTCGTTGCGGCAAGTCGAAGACCTGCTCCACGAACGGGGTATCGACATTAGCTATGAAACCGTTCGTTTTTGGTGGAATCGATTTGGTCTGATGTTTGCAGCCGAAATAAGAAAAAATCGGTCAGCATCTTTGCGGATCTCGCCTCAATGGAGATGGCATCTGGACGAGGTTTTCGTGCGGATCAACGGCGAAACCCATTACCTCTGGCGGGCCGTCGATCACGAAGGTGAAATCCTGGAATCATTTGTCACAAAAAAGCGGGACCACAAGGCTGCACTTAGGTTTTTGAAGAAAACGATGAAACGTTACGGTCGCCCGGAAATCTTCGTGACAGACAAGCTTCGATCATACCGGGCGGCAATGAAAGTGATCGGTAATGAGTCACGCCAAAAGACAGGGCGATGGCTTAACAACCGGGCCGAAAATTCACATCAACCTTTTCGGCGACGAGAGAAAGCGATGTCCAAGTTTCGAAGTCCCGCCACACTTCAGAAGTTCGCTTCGGTCCATGCCTCAATTCACAATCATTTCAATCAGGAACGTCATCTCCTTAATCGACAAAACTTCAAATTTAACCGCGCAACAGCCTTGGCAGAGTAGCGGTTGCTTGCGGTTTGAATATCAGCTCACCTATGTCTTCTCCGGTCTGTACACTTTCCTCTGACACAGCCGTTGTGGATGCCCTAGATAGGCCATAGGTCGTGCCTGCCGATAGTCTGTGCGGTTAACGTGACAATGCCGACGAGGTGTTTCTGAAGATTGGCGGCAAGCAAATGTACCTCTGGCGCGCAGTTGATAATGAAGGCGAAGTGCTGGATATCTTACTCCAATCGCGCCGCAATACAGCGGCAGCAACCAAGTTTCTCCGGCGCCTCATAAAGAGACATCAGGCAATACCACAGGTCGTCGTGACGGATAAGTGGCGGCCTTCAATGTCAGCTGTCCGAGATAATCTGCCGAGCGTGAGGCATCTGGTCGGAAAGCGCTTGAATAATCGCGCCGAAAACTCACATCAACCAACACGACGACGTGAACGAAAACAGCAACGCTTCAAGTCCGTAAAATCTGCGCAGCGTTTTCTCTCAACCTTCACCGCCTTCTATAACCACTTCAATATTCAACGGCACCTAGTTTCGAGAGCAACGATGAAGAAGTTTCGCGCCGATGCAAGCGCCGTATGGCTGGACGTAACTGCCACTGTGTGAGCTTGCAGCCGTATTGGAATTTCGTGCCTAGACCGCGGTTAACGTGACAATACCAATGTGACAATGCCTCACGAAGAACCTGCCGTCTCTTTGTAATTAGACTGGTCAGAACTCCGCCGAACCTGCAAGACAGTCGGCACGGCGACAAGCATAAACAAAGCCACCGTCAACATGACGAATTTTGGGTCACCCCGATCCAGCAACCAACCCAACAGCACTGGCATGGTCAGGGAACCCAAATCAAGGCCGGCATAAACGAAGCCGAAGACACGACCAGTCTTGTTGTGCGGTGTCACTTTACGGACGATCAAATCGCGGGATGGCGTCGTCAGACCGAGAAAAAATCCCGACACGATCATTAGCACCATCACGGTCAAGCCCGAAACGGTAACGGTGGCTACTGCGAACATAAACACGCTGGCCAGAAGCGTTCCCGTCATCGCCAAAATATGGTGGCGCGGCGTGCGGTCAGCAATTATCCCGCCAAGCAAAACACCAACGGCTGAGGCCACTAGAAAAGCCGTCAAGGCAGTTGTCGCAGAAACAAAAGACAAGCTGTGCAATTCCATTAAGCTCAATGCGCCGAAACTTTGAATACCGACGATGGCCATCGCGAAAAAGGTAAAGTAACAAAAACAAAGGACAATCGGCGCCGATGCCAGGAGCCGTAAATCGATTGCCAATGAATCAACTTTTGATCCATTTTGCCCGGTCTCCTCGGTAGGTTCGCTGGTTAAATCCTTACCGAAAAATAATAGCAAGGTCGCATAAACCAAACCGATTATGCCCGCAATGGCAACCCCCGTACGCCAATCGAAAAGTGCGGTTAACCCCACCACGACAGGAGGTGCCACAGCCCAACCCAGATTGCCGCACAGCGCATGAATTGCATAAGCGCGTCCCAGACGGTTGGCATCGATTTTCTGCGTTAAGATCGATAGATCGGCAGGATGGAAAACGCTAAGACCAATGCCTACGACAACCGCTAGCAGGATCATTGCTTCATAACTTTGCACTAAGGAAAACGCCAGAGTTGCGCCGCCGCAAAGCGCCAGTCCGCTGAGCAATATCTGTCGAGCCCCAAACCGGTCAACCAAGAATCCGGAAATCATCTGACAGATTCCGGACGCTGCAAACATCAACGTTATAATAAGGCCCAGGGCCGTGAACGACACATCGAACTCAATCTTCAAAATAGCGAAGATCGGCGGAAGGATCATTTGATAGAAATGACTGAATCCATGCGCGATGCTGACCATTGAGGCAACCTTGATGTCGTGGTTCATTTTCGACGTTGCGCCACTCATACCCAATCTCAAATTTGATTATTCCATCTTGTATTTATGCTCGTAAGTGCTTGTTTATCCTAAGATTAATTGAAACAACAAGAGTAAAAAAATACGCCGGCAGGATGATTGACCGATACTGACAAAACCCAATTGCTCGTTGCCGGCTTACGTCACACAGCGTCTAACTGGTGACGAAAGTAAGCGACGTTGGTAATAAGGCCGGGTAGTAGCCACTGGAACAGTCGACACACTTCAATGACTTCTTCAAGGTTGGCATCTTCTGCGGCGGCCTGGCGCAGGGCATCTGCGGAAAGATTGCCGGGATTGGGCAGGATTTCGGCGGCCAGTTCCGCGACCTGGTCGTGGCATGCTTGGCAGATAGCCTCATGCTCTGGCTTTCCAGCGATCTCTCTCAGGTCTGCCCAAGCCAGTGCGAAGTAGCTCGGCCAGCGGGCGAAGGCCCGATAATCTGTGTTGACGAAAGGCAGATTCAAAACCGCCTCGACGTCTTTATAAACAGCCCTTGTCGGATCATCGGCGTGGTGTGCTTCCATCAACAGGAAGGGGACATCGTAGTCGGGGGCGTGACGACCCTCAAAAAGAGCAGCCTCATTTCCACCCGTCTCATTTCCACCTGCCATGTCGCCAACTTCAAGCAGGTGGCGAACAATGGCGGCGATCAATACGTAAGGTTGGTTGCCGTGTGAGAACACCGTGTTCATCTCACGGATGTTATCAATTTCGCGCGGTGCGTAACCGATTTCCGTTAAGGGGGCTATGAGCGATCTTGGTTCCAGTTTGGCCGTTTGTTCTTCGACAAATTTCCTTAAGTCCTGTGACGCCTCAACGAAGGGGCGGCTTTCGCACAGGGGTCTCAAACCACGCCACAACTCCCCGAAAAAAGTTGGGTAATGTGCATATGCCATGGTGATAACGCCCATCCATGGCACCTGAAGGACCCGTTGGGTGTCCAGGTACCATTCTAGGCGCTGACCAGTGGCGAGGTATTCGGGAAGCGGGTGAATAGCCGGAATGGGATCGGGGCGAAAACGTTCAATACCGGTCATAGGGGACCTCACTTAAGATGTTGCAGAATATTCTTTCACGGCATCGGCCACCGCCTTGACGTTGGCCATCGGTGCGTTCAGGGGGACGGCGCATTCCGGGGCGATGATGTCGACACCGGCGTCGAGTACATTGTGAACTTCGCGACGTACATCTTCGGGCGTACCACCGAAGATGATGTCGGGGTTGTTGATGTTTCCGACAAGAACCATGTTGGCCTTGGCTTTCATCTCCGCCGGGTCGTTCTGACTTTCAAAATGAAAAGCAGTCTGGCCGTTGGCGTTGAAATATTCGATGCGATCCATGGTTTTTCCGCAGCAATGGAAAATCAGGGGGGCGCCGATGGCGGCTTCCATCTCGCTGTCGATGCTCTCAAGAAATTTTGGATAGGCATCAGGGCGAATAAGGTCGCCAGTGATGTGAGCGCCGTAACAAAGCGCATCGGCACCCGCTTCCACCTGGGCGCGACCGAAACGAATGGCGACTTCTTTCAGGCCATGCAGGATCGCGCTGACCATGTCCGGGTCTTTTATTGTCATCTTCAGGAAATGACTGAGGCCGAAACAGTGATAGGCCATCGACCAGGGGCCGTAGACCTTGCCGATAATGCCGACTTCGTCACCAACCTCGCGCTTCAGGATGCGGATCGCTTCAATGGGGGTGGTGATGGCGGGGTGTTCAAGGAAGTCATCGGGAATGACGATGTCGTCCGCGGTTTTCCAGATCGCTTGTTCGCACGCGGGCATATGGCCTTGATCGCCCCACCTAACGGGTACGCCCAGAGACTCGGCTTCGTGGGTGCCACCGGCGAACACCGGAAAGACAACGTCATATCCCAGTATTGTGTGTCCGGCCATGGCTAGGGCGGCCATTTTTTCAGCATCGTGATGGGCTTCGGGAAAATAAATGCCGAGCTTTTCCTGCAAGTCGGTGGTGATGATAGAAGTCGGATTGGCGATGGCCGGGCGATCTACGGGTTGGCGATTGAGGGCCGCAAGGAAACGTTGGCGTGGTGTCATGTCTTCAATTCCTTAAAGAAAATCTTCAATCGGTCTTGTCCCATTAACGAAGAGGGCCCCCTTGACCCATTGTCTGTCCCGGACTTAATATCTTAGACTAATATATCACAAGAACATCAGATTATCTTAGCGAGTTGTTTCAGGAGAAAAATAGTGACCGATGCACCCGCGCGCAAAAAACGCACGATAACCGAAATTCGCGCCTCCAAAACAACCGGCGAAAAGATGGTCTATATGTCCGTGCCCGATTACACCTCGGCCCAATGGGGCGAGATGGCGGGTATCGATGTCGCGGTGGTTGGCGACAGCTTGGCGATGATTGCCCACGGTCATGCAAACACGATCCCTGCGACCATGGATATGATGATCATGCACAGTCAGGCCGTGCGGCGTGGCGCACCAAACACTTTCGTTCTGGGGTGCATGCCTTATCAAAGCTACAACACGACTGAGCGCGCCCTGACCAATGCGACGCGCTTTATGCAGGACGCGGGTTGTGATGCGGTTAAACCACAGGGTGGTAAAAGCCAGGCTCATATTTTAAAGGCCTTAATTGATGCAGGCATCCCCACGGCCTCGCATATTGGGTTGACCCCGCACACGGTCGCCATGTTCGGTGGCTTCAAAATTCAGGGCAAAACATCCGAGGCGGCGATGAAAATTCTGGAAGATGCTTTGGCCATTCAGGATGCCGGATGTTTTATGCTGGAGTTCGAAGCCGTTCCCGGAAAAATTGCCAAACTGATATCCGAGCAGCTTGATATTCCGACCATCGGCATTGGTGCAGGCGTTGGTACCGACGGGCAAATTCTGCTCGGATACGATCTATTGGGCGTGTTTACTGATTTCAAACCGAAGTTCACCAAACGATACGCCAAACTGACCGAAGTTGCCGTTGGCGGCATCATGGAGTATGTCAAGGAGGTCAAGGAAGGAAGCTTCCCTGACGATGATCATACCTATGGTGTCGATGACAAGATTTTCGAGGAATTTGCGACTTTGGTGGAGAAGCGAAAACAGATATAAGAGTGGCAACTTTGACAACTGGATGAGTAAAGAATGTCTCCAAAATCGGCTCAACACAAGGCGGTTAGCGAAAAGATTGGTAGCCTGACAGACAAAGCCTATCAGGAATTGGAAGAGCGTATCGTTACGCTGCGCCTTCGTCCCGGTGAGGTGTTGTCGGAAACGGCTCTTTCAGAACAATTGGGAATTGGCCGCACACCGATCCGCGAAGCCCTGCAACGTTTGGCGCTCGAGGGACTGGTTGTCATCCTTCCGCGCAAGGGGATTTTGGTGTCCGACATCAATCCCGGTAAACAATTGCTGGTTCTTGAGGTGCGCCGGGAATTGGATGGCCTGATGGCACGAGCCGGTTCCGTGCGCCGAACCGAAGAAGAACGCGACCACTTCCTGGAAATCGCCGCCGGTATGGAGCAGGCTGCTTCGGAAAATGATGCTATTAAATTCATGCGTTACGATAATGAATATAACGTATTGGTCGCTACCGCCGCCCACAATGAATACGTTGTTAGGGCCATCGGCCTGATGAACTCCTTATCCAGACGGTTTTGGTATGTTCACTATAAGGAAACCGCTGATTTGCCTCATTGCGCCCGTTTGCATGCGGCCGTGGCGCGTTGCATTGCCGAAGGTGATACGGAAGGAGCTTCTGAAGCCTCTGACCGCCTGATCGATTATGTGGAAACCTTCACCCGTGCGACTGTCAATACCACGCCGGTGCGTTAACGTGTCGATCACCCTGGAGAACGTCAACCAAACTTTTCTAAGGGCTGGCCTAACCCCGCGCGGGGCCTTTCATCCAGGGCCGGATGACGGTGTGCCGGAAGTTGGCCCAGACCAACCCGCTTTGACCATCGTTCTGGCCGGTAATGCCGGACCCGACATGTGGGAAGCCTTTAGTGCGGCCCGGGATACATCTGTAACCCTGATGGATGATTGGTCACGCGATGTCTTTGAGCCTTTGGCGCATTCATTTCAGGCGTTGGCTGTCTATCCTTTTCAAAAACCATACCTGCCATTTCAAAGATGGGCGCAAAAGGCGGAACCGTGTCAGGCCTCGCCGCTGGGTATGTTTATCCATCCCGACCACGGACTATGGCATGGTTATCGAGGCGGTCTTGCTTTCGGCGAGCGCCTGGAATTACCGCCCGCAGATAATCGTCCCCGCGCCTGTGACAATTGCGAGGACCAATCCTGCCTGTCTAAGTGTCCTGTGAATGCATTCAGCTCAGCAGGATATGACGTGCCCGCCTGCATTCGCCACCTGAATTGTTCGGACGGTTCCGACTGCATGGAACTGGGGTGTCGGGCGCGCCGTGCGTGTCCTGAAGGGCAGGCGGCGCACTACCAGCCCGAGCAAGCACAATTTCATATGCGCGCATTTTTGAAATCTCACTTGAAAGATATCGCACCCGGCTGAGATGGTTTTCGGGGTGTTGAAATGCCATTGGGCCCATGGCCCTAAAAAAAATAGTGACTATTTGCCGTCTTCTCACTAATATATCACAAAAATATCAGCAGATAAGTCTGACACGCTTATGCATAACAGAAGTTCGGGGCGCATTGCACCGGGAGCGCAAGGCGGGTTAGGAGGCTTCCACGGCGCGGGGTGCGCCACGGTATTGCGCCGTTAGAGCGTATAAATCGGATCGAAAAAGGAGACCGAGATGTCCATTCAGGAAATTTACGATGCGGTAATGGAGTACGAGGAAGAAGACGTTGCCGAACTTGTGCAGGCGGAAGTCGATGCCGGTACAGACATCGAAAAAATTCTCAATGAAGGCATGATCAGCGCCTTGGACGTCATTGGAGAGAAATTCAGCGCCGGAACGCTTTTCGTGCCGGAAATGCTTATGGCAGCCGAGGCTGTGCAGGCCGGACTGGAAATCATCAGACCGCTATTGATCGATTCAAATGCCAAATCTGCCGGAACCGTGATCCTGGGAACGGTTAAGGGCGACCTTCACGATATCGGAAAGAACCTTGTCGGCATGATGTTCGAAGGCAGCGGTTTCAAATTGATTGACCTTGGCGTCGATGTCGATCCGGAACAATTTATCTCGGCAGCTCAGGAAAATGATGCTGACATCATCGCACTTTCCGCTTTGCTGACGACATCCATGCCCGAGATGGAAAAAGCTGTCGCGGCGATTGGCAAAGCCAATGAAAGCCGCAACATCAATGTCAAAATTCTGGTTGGTGGACCGCCGGTCAACGTAGAATTCGCTGATAGAATTGGTGCCGATGGCTATAGCATTGATGCCCCAACGGCGGTCGATGATGCCCGTGCCCTGATGGCGGCTGGAATTTAAACCCTAAGAAAGAAATGTAAGGAACAGGATTATGGCCTGGACACATCGCGAACGAATTCTGGCAGCTCTTAACCACGAAGAGCCGGATCGTGTACCGATCGATTTCGGGGGTGCCGAATTCACCTCAATCACAATTGCTGGTTATGAAAAATTAAAAAAATATATGGGCGTCGACAAACCAACAGACGTGATGTCGATCATTCACACCTGTGCCCATCCAGCCGAAGAAATTCTCAATAAGTTCGGCGTCGATACGCGCAATGTACAACCAAGTGCTTACGAAGGTGGCGTTGATCACTGGGTCGATGATAACACCTACTACGATACCTTTAACGTGAAGTGGAAGCGCACGGAAAAGGCCGTCGATCAGCACTTCTTGCATACGGATGGACCATTTCATGATGGCAAGCTGACCGTCGAGCAAGTCGAAGCTTATGATTGGCCCGATGGAAAGAACCCCGGATTGACCAAGGGCGTCAAGGAACGGGTTCAACACATCAAGGCCAACGGCGACCATGCTGTCTGCGTGTACATACCGGGTGGAATCATTCACCGCGGTTACGCCATGCGTGGATTTGAGTCTTACCTGAAAGATCTCTATAAAAGGCCGGAAGCCTTACAACGCATGATGGACAAGCTGTGTGATTTCTGGTGCGACAACGCGACAGAGATGATCAAGGCGGCCGGGCCTGAAAACGTCGACATTATCTACTTCGGCGAAGACTTGGGAACCCAGGACAGTTGCATGTTCGATCCCGGCACCATCTACGCGGAATATATGAAGCCGCGCCATCGTCGCATGATCGAGACGGTCAAAGGGCTGACCAATAACAAGGCCAAGGTCTGTTATCATTGTTGTGGTTCAGCCTATCACTTCATTCCGCATCTACTGGATGTTGGTATTGACGCCCTGAATCCGGTTCAGGTCACCGCCAAAAATATGGAACCCGAACGCCTTAAAGAAGAGTTTGGCGACCGTCTGACCTTCTGGGGTGGGATCAATACACAGGAAACCCTGCCTTTTGGAACCCCTGAAGAAGTCGTTGAAGAAACCAAGCGGATTATCAGCATCCTTGGCAAGGGTGGCGGATACATTTTGAACAGCGTCCATAACATTCAGGCGGAAGTGCCGCCTGAAAATATCGTCGCAATGTTCGAAACCGGCGTTAATCACCGTTATTAGTTTAGGTGTTGTCATGGAAAGCCCGGCCGACAGGCCATCGACCCTTGTGATTTGTTGTGGAGCGATCGCAAACGAGATCGTCACCATCGTCCGTGAAAACGGATGGGATCACATGAAGGTCGAATGCCTGCCTGCCAAGCTTCACAACGACCCCGGCGGTCTGCCCGAAGGCGTCCGCGCAAAAATCCATGCCGGCCGCGCCCGTGGTGAAGAAGTAATGGTGCTGTATAGCGATTGCGGCACCGGTGGCGGCATGGCCAAGGTACTTGAAGAAGAAGGCGTCGAGAATATTGGCGGGTCTCACTGTTATGAAATCTTCACGGGCTCCGAACAATTCAAACAATTGATGGAAGATGAACCGGGTAGTTTTTTCGTCACCGATTTCCTGGCCCGACATTTCGAGAAACTGGTGTTTAACGGCCTTGGTCTGGATCGCTTCCCCAAGTTGCGTAACGCCTATTTCGGCAAATACCGCAAGATGGTTTACCTGGTGCAACGCGAAAACACAGATACGCTGGCCCGTGCAGAAGCCGCAGCCGAAAGTGTTGGATTGGAATTGGAAGTTCGACACACCGGCTACGGTGGGTTTCAAAAATTCCTGGAAACCAAATAGCGGAGCCATAAATCATGTACATCATTCGCCGTTGGGCGACGCGAAATTCACGCCCTCTTGAAATCCTCTACCGGTTGACCGGCAGTGTCTTTCACGCGTTTGATCCTGTCTGGCACTTCATCGGCGCGGCTCGCCTGGAACGCCCCTTTGCCGCTATTGAGGGTTGGGCAAAGGGTGTGGTGTTCGATTGCAGTATGTGTGGTCGCTGTCAGTTATCCGTCACCGGTATGACGTGTGTGATGAATTGCCCAAAGACAATCCACAATGGCCCTTGCGGCGGTGTGCGGGCCAACGGTAATTGTGAAGTGAAGGCGGAAATGCGCTGCGTCTGGGTCGAGGCATGGGACGGCGCCCAGCGCATGCATCACGGTATGGCCATTCGCACGCCCCAACCACCCCGCGATCATGCCATAAAAGGAACATCGGCCTGGCTTCGCTTAAGTGCAGAAAACATGGAACGCCGGCGCGCCCTTGGCGAACAGGCCCGGGAAAGCGCATCATGATCAGTTCTGCTGCTGTGTTCTCTGCCTATCCCATACTGGATGACTATTCATCGGCTGGACGGCTGGAACGGGTCTTGCGTTCTGGTCGCTTTGCTGTCACCGCCGAACTAAACCCGCCTGACTCGGCCGATCCCGAAGATACATTCCGCCAGGCTCTGGTGTTATCGCACGCTTGTGACGCCATCAACGCCACCGATGCCTCGGGTGCAAACTGCCATATGTCCAGCATGGGCATCTGCGCCTTGCTGACCCGGGCCGGATATTCGCCGGTGCTGCAGATTTCATGCCGCGACCGAAATCGCATCGCCATTCAGGGCGATGTGCTGGGCGCGGCCGCAATGGGTGTGCACAACATCCTTTGCCTGTCAGGAGACGGCGTTGAATCCGGCGATCAACCGGGGGCGAAACCGGTTTTCGACCTGGACTCAACGTCACTGTTGAACACGGTTCGCGGCATGCGTGATGACTGCGTGTTCCTGTCAGGACGCAAAATCACCACACCCCCCAGTGTCTTTTTGGGCGCAGCAGCCAATCCCTTCGCACCACCTTATGACTGGCGACCGTTACGCTTGGCTAAAAAAATCGAGGCCGGGGCCCAATTTATTCAAACTCAATATTGCTACGACATCGACATGCTGGAACGCTACATGGCTGCCGTCAGGAAATTAGGCCTGCATGAGCAATGTTTCATTTTAGTTGGTGTGGGGCCCTTGGCATCGGCCAAGGCGGCGCGCTGGATCAGGGCTTATATTCCCGGCGTACATATTCCCGATGCAGTAATTGATCGCCTTGCCGGAGCCGAGGATCAAAAGCTTGAAGGCAAGCGGATCTGCATCGAGTTGATTCAGCAAATTCGCGAGATCGAAGGCGTGTCGGGTGTTCATGTCATGGCCTATCGGCAGGAACATCTGGTGACCGAAATCATCATGGAATCCGGGGTTTTGAAAAACCGAATAATCAACCAAGAGGCGGCTGATAGGGCCGATCAAATGAAGGAGGCTAGCGTAGCATCATGACCGAGACTGTACTGAGTTCACCAAACAAGGAAGTGGTGATCGGATTTGATCGACCTTTTGTCGTCATAGGTGAAAGGATCAACCCGACCGGCCGCAAGAAACTGGCTGCGGAAATTGCTGCAGGGGATTATTCCACTGTTGAAAGCGACGTTGCAGACCAGATGGCAGCGGGTGCTCATGTTCTGGACGTCAATGCGGGTGTCCCTGATGCCGATGAGCCCCAGATAATGACCGATATGATCAAGTTGGTGCAGGGACTGACAGATGCACCGTTGTGCATCGATTCATCGATGGTAGCGGCGCTGGAATCCGGCCTTGCCGCCTATGACGGAAAGGCGCTGATTAATTCAGTTACCGGGGAAGAAGAAAGCCTTGAAAGTGTTTTGCCGCTGGCCAAAAAACATGGAGCGGCAGTCGTTGCGATCTGCAACGACGAAGCGGGAATTTCCGAAGACCCGGACGTACGTTTCGCCGTCGCTCAAAAAATCAAACAACGGGCCATCGATCATGGCATTCCCGGAGGTGACGTGGTGGTTGATCCGCTGGTAATGCCAGTTGGGGCGGTTGGCAGTTCGGGGCGTTCGGTACTTTATTTGGTGCGTCGAATTCGTGAAGAACTGGAACTCAACACGATATGCGGCGCATCAAATGTCAGCTTTGGCTTGCCTGATCGGCAAGGCTTGAACGCTGCGTTCATGGCGATGCTGATTGGCGCCGGAATGACATCGGCCATTGTCAATCCAATGCACGAACAAGTCATGACAGGGATAACAGGCGGGGAAGTATTGGCTGGCCTTGATAACAGGTGTAAACGATGGATGAAGCGGTGCCGCGCCCTGAATCAAACACGGGCAGCGTAAACAAAGACGTTCTGGCGGTATTTCTGCCGTCGGGAAAGCGTGGCCGGTTTCCACTTGGGACACCGGTGCTCTCTGCAGCGCGTGTGCTGGGTGTAGATATTGATTCCATTTGTGGTGGCCGGGGTATTTGCGGCCGTTGTCAGATAGAGGTTGGAAAAGGGGAGTTCCCCAAATTCGGCATCGACTCGCGGCCGGAACATCTGACCCCGTGGACGTCGTTGGAAGAACACTATGCCGAGCGTCATCCTGTTTCCAGCGGGCGACGCTTGTCGTGCGCAACCCGCCTGACCGGAGATGCGGTGATTGACGTGCCAGCCGAAAGTCAGCTGCACAAGCAGATCATTCGCAAGGACGCAGAATCCAGAAGCGTTGAAATTGATCGGGTGGTGCGCTTGCACTATATCGATATGCCCGCACCAAGCCTGGACGACCAGCGAAGCGATGTAGCACGGGTTAAGGAGGCTCTTGATTCATCTTGGGGGCTAGAAGACCTGACAATTGCGCCCCATTTGTTGTTGGAGCTTTCTAAAATTTTGCGCCAGGGCGACTGGCAAGTAACAGTCGCGGTTCGAGAGGGAACGCAGGTTATCGCCATGTGGCCCGGTTTCCATGGCCACGCGTATGGTCTGGCCGTTGACATCGGCACGACGACCATAGCCGCTCATTTGAATGATTTGGAAACCGGCGAGGTTGTTTCATCCGCCGGTATCATGAACCCGCAAATTCGCTTTGGTGAAGACCTGATCAGCCGGGTTTCGTTCATCCAGCAGAACCCGGGCAGCCAAACGGACCTGATTGATACGGTTCGTCAGGCCGTTGATGAGCTGGCCCGTGAAACTGCAACGGATGTCGGTATTGATGTTTCGAGCATTATCGACATGACGGTGGTCGGCAATCCGATTATGCATCATATCTTCCTTGGTCTTGATCCCCAGCAACTGGGACAGGCCCCTTTCCCCCTGATCGTTAATGAAGCGGTGATAATATCCGTTAGCGAGTTAGGGCTTGAGGCGGTCAATAAGGGAGCCCAAGCTTACTTGTTACCCTGTATTGCGGGACACGTTGGAGCCGATACCGCCGGTGTGGTGCTGGCGGAGGCCCCGCATCAAAGTTCCGAAATGACATTGTTGATCGACGTCGGCACCAATGCCGAGATCGTCTTGGGTAACAAAGATCGTATTCTTGCCTGTTCCAGCCCGACCGGCCCGGCTTTCGAGGGAGCCCAGATCAGTTGCGGGCAACGTGCCGCACTAGGGGCCATCGAACGGGTGCGTATTGATTCCGATACTTTGTCGCCCAAGTTCCGCATTATTGGCAGCGATTTGTGGTCCGACGATCCTGGTTTTGTCGAGGCGACCGCAGATTTCGGAGTCACAGGCATCTGCGGTTCGGGCATCATTGAAGCGGTCGCTGAAATGTTCCTCGCTGGCCTTGTCACGCCCGCAGGCTTGATTGACGGCAAGCGGTTCCCCGATTGTCCGTGGCTCATGCCTGACGGTGAGGTTTATAGCTACAGATTGCATGAAGGTCACACTCCAGTGGTAATTTCGCAAACTGACATTCGCGCCATTCAACTGGCTAAGGCTGCACTATATGCCGGGGCCCGCCTTCTGATGGATACTCTTGGGGTGCAAACTCCGGACCGCATCGTTCTTGCCGGTGCCTTTGGCAGTTATATCGACCCAAAGCACGCCATGATCATCGGCATGATTCCCGATTGTCCCATTGAGCATGTTCGCGCAGCCGGTAACGCCGCTGGAACCGGTGCCCGCATCGCCCTGTTGAACCGTACGGCCCGCGCAGAGATCGAGGAATTGGTCAGGAATATCGAGAAAATTGAAACGGCCGTTGATCCCGGGTTTCAGGATTCTTTCGTGGCCGCCATGAGTTTACCCCATTCCAAACACCGCTTTTCATCTCTTGAGAAGTTGCTGGAACTGCCCGTTAAAAAGAAAACCAGTAAACGAACCGAGCGTCCCGCAGAGGACATATCTGATCAAGGGAAAATGAAATGACCACTCATCGCCAGCGTGTTCTTGATGCACTCAATCACAAGGAAACAGACCGGGTTCCGATTGACTTTGGTGGAACCTACACCACCACCTGTTTCTATGCCGTCTATGAGCGCCTGAAGGAAGAGCTGGGGATCGAGGGGCTGGAAACACAGATTTATTCAAAAACCCGCCGCCTGGCCATTCCAGATGAAGTTGTTTTGCAGCGCTTTGACATTGATACGCGATTTGTGGGTTTAAGCGCCTATGAAGGCGATCAACGGGAAATAGACGAGGACACCTATCTGGATGAATGGGGCACGACCTGGAAAAAGGCGAATGATGGACACTATCTGTACGTTGACGGGCCTTTTTTCGATCAGAAAAAGCCGAATCCGGCCTTGCTCGATACGGGCAATTGGCCTGATCCTGATAACCCCGGTTATTACAAAGGCTTGTTAGAGCGGGCGGAAAAACAACACGCCACCGGGGCCGCGGTCATTTTGAACATGCCCATTGGGGTTATTCACCAGGGGCAATTCCTGCGTGGTTTTGGTGATTGGTTAAAGGACCTGTACAAGAATCCTGCTTTCGCCCAGCGGACGTTTGACATTATCAGCGAGCGCTGGATTGCTGTGGCCGAAAATGCCCTCGACATTTGTGGTGATAACATCGACATCGTCTTTTTTGGCGATGATTTGGCTGGTCAGATGGCGCCTTTGTTCGATCCGGTGAAATACCGTGAACTGATAAAACCGTATCACGCGCGTATGATCGAGGCTGTGAAACGCAAGGCCGATGTCAAAGTTCTGTATCACAGTTGTGGTTCTGTAACCTCGTTGATTGATGATCTTGTTGATATTGGCGTCGATGCCATTAATCCGGTTCAGGTGGCGGCGGGGGATATGGAGCCTGCATCCCTGAAAAAGCGTTTTGGCGACCGAATTTCATTCTGGGGCGGTATTGATACGCAACATGTTTTGCCGTTTGGCAGCGCCGATGAGGTAAGCGCCGAGGTTGACCGCGTTATTGATATTTTGGGCGAGGGTGGCGGTTTCGTGCTGAACAGCGTCCACAATATCCAGAACGATATTCCCATCGCCAACATTATTGCCATGTTCGACACGGGCCGGGCCCATGGGCCTGCTGGCCATGAAGTGGGGTAAAAGACATTTTGGATTCCTTTACAAAACCCGGACATGCCATTAACATACTTGAGATATATCAGAGCGATTATAATCTGGTCAGGGAGTTGCCATGAAGACCTACTCGGGTTCGCGCACCATTGATGGCATCAAGGTTACTGTCGATGAACAGCCGCTCGACGAACGATATGACATTCACCGTTTTACCAATAGCGGGTTTGAGTGGACCTACGAAGGCGACTCACCTCATCAACTGGCTCTCGCTCTTCTTGCCGATCATCTGGATGACGATGCCAGGGCGCTGGAATTAAGCGAAGGACTGATGAAGGTGAAAATTTCTGATCTGGATAACGACTGGATACTTACGAGTGACGACATCGAGGAGTCATTAAAAAAACTGAATTGAATTCGATGATGCGAATTGTGCCCGCCGTGCGGTCTCGTGGACGGTGGTTATGAAAAATAATATCCGGATAACCGGAAAAATCGATCGCGGGACGCCCATAAGCCTTAACTGATAACAGGGAGTAACATTAGATGACGATGATTAAAAAAATAAACATGTTAGGCGCTGCTGCCGCAATGACAGTAGGCCTTTCATTATCCGGCAATGCGATTGCTGCCGAGACCAATTGGAAAATGGCGGCCAGTTGGGGTGGTGGGCCGCTGATGGAAATTGGCGCTCAGGCTTTTGCCGAAAAAGTCAAATTTCTGACGGATGGGCGTATTGAAATTAAAGTTTTCCCATCAGGTCAGCTTTCCAAAGGGCTTGAAGTTCGTGCAGCCGTCGCCAAAGGCGTTGCTGAAGTCGGTCATACCTGGATGGGTTACGATTGGGGCAAGGACAAAACCACCGTTCTGTTCGGCGGATATGCCGGTTCCATGGACAGTGAACGTATGCTGCACTGGATCTATGAAGGTGGCGGGCTGGAACTGCAACGCCAGTTCAATGAAGAAAAATTCGGTATTATTTCAATGCCTCTTTTCACCAGAACGGCTGAAGCTTTCCTTCATTCACGCAAACCCGTACGCACTCTGGACGATCTTAATGGCCTGAAGTTCCGCACCGCGGGTGCCTGGCTGGATATCTCCAAGGGCCTGGGCGCGGCACCGGTGACGATGCCGGGTGGCGAAGTTTACACCTCTTTGGAACGTGGCGCGATTGATGCCACCGAATGGGGTACGCTTTATGAAAACATGTCGACCGGTTTCCATAAAATTGCAAAATATGTGATCATCCCCGGTATCCATCAACCAACGGCTCCGTTCGAACTTGCGATCAACCCCAAAGCCTGGGGCAAGCTTTCAAAGCGTGATCAGGAACTGGTTTCCCTGGCCGCCAAGATGGTGACCTTCGAAAGCTGGACCCGTATCGGTCATGAAGACGCCAAGGCACTTGATTTCTATAAGAAGCAAGGCAACGAAATCATCGTTCTGGACGCTGCTGTACAGTCGAAAGCCAAGAAACTGGGTATCGCCTGGGCTCAAGAACAGGCCAAAAGCAACGCTTGGTTTGACAAGGTGCTGAAAAGCCAAATCGCTTTTGAAGAACTTTGGAAAGACGCTTCACACTACCGGAACGTGATTTCCGAGTAGTTTCGAAGATAAGTTGACCAGGGAGCACGTATACCGTGCTCCCTGTGTCTTATCTAGCTTCATTCTAGTGGCCCGTGCCGGATAATTCCGTCATCATTGTTACACCTTGAATGAGATTGTGTTTACTGGACGGAAAGCATTTCGCCATGGCGGCACTCGTGCGATTGATCGAACGAATTACCTGCAGCATGGGCATGTTGGTTGCCTGGGTCGTGTTCCCCTTAATTTTAGCCAGCTGTTACGAAGTCTTTGCTCGCTACCTTTTCAACGCACCGACCATCTGGGCCTTCGAGTTGGGCTATATGGCCATGGGCATCCATGCGCTGATTGGTGCGGCCTATACACTGCGCGAGCACGGCCATATTCGCATTGATGTTCTTTACTCGCGTTTTAATCCAAAGACACAGGCCATCATCGATACGTTCGGCTATGTGCTGCTGTTCATGCCGGTCGTATGTTGGGTCAGTTTCGGTTTGTGGGAATATTGGATCGAAGCTTATGTCCGCGATGAACACTCTGGTCAGTCAGCCTGGAACCCCATCATCTGGCCATTCCGGCTGGCATTCTTCACTGGTTTTTTTCTGTTGGCACTACAGGGCCTGGCTGAATTGATTAAATGTTTCCGATTTCTCACCGGGCGGACGACGGATTGGAAAGCCTGATGGGTGACTACCTCGCCTTACTAATGTTCCCCTGCCTTCTGGTTGCCTTGTTCATGGGCTTTCACGTGGCCTTTTCGATGATGGGTGTGGCTCTTGTCTTCGGCTTGGTAACATTTGACACGGCCGTGATTTTTCAGTTCGTACAGAAAATTGATGCGGTGGCGTCAAATTTTGTTCTTGCTGCTGTACCTCTATTTGTCTTCATGGGGGCGATGTTGGAGCGTTCCGGCATCGCCGAAAATCTGTTTGAAGCGATTCACCTCTGGACACGACGGCTTCCCGGCGGGTTGGCTATCGGCACCATTGTCATGTGTGTCATCTTTGCCGCCTCGACCGGCGTTATTGGCGCGACGGAAACTGTTGTCGGATTGCTCGCCATTCCAGTGATGATGAAATACCAATACGAAAAAGGACTGATATCCGGCACCATCTGCGCCGGTGGATCCCTTGGCACGATCATCCCGCCATCCGTTGTCGTCGTGATTTTAGGCCCGGTGGCCGATGTATCTGTTGGTGATTTATTCGTCGGTATGATCTTCCCCGGGTTGATTATGGCCGGTTGCTACGTCGCCTATATTCTGATCCGGTGTACGTTGAAACCGGAAGATGGTCCCAGACTGCCAAAGTCCGACGATGATCCACCGCTGATCGAAAAGCTGAGGGTTACCCTGTTTGCGTTGGCCCCACCGGTGGCCATGATCGCCGCTGTTCTAGGTTCCATTATGTTCGGTTTCGCCGCCCCGACTGAAGCCGCAGCACTCGGCGCTATGGGGGCTATGTTGTTGGCCATCATTTACAAGAAATTCAGCCTCGCTATTTTGAACGAAGCCGTGCAGAAGACTTTAAAGGTCACTTGCATGATTATCCTTATCCTGTTGGGTGGAAACATGTTTGCCGGTGTGTTCGTGGCTACCGGTGGGGTTTCTGTTGCCGAGGAGATAATCAGAAACGCTAATTTGACTCCCTGGCTGACATTGGCCGTGTTTTTGGGAATTTGCTTTGTTGCAGGCTTTGTCCTCGACTGGATATCGGTGCTGCTTATTTTTATTCCGGTGTTTATTCCAATCATCAAAGTACTTGGTTATGACCCGGTCTGGTTCTGCGTTATGTTCCTGGTGGTTATTCAGACCAGCTATCTGACACCACCGATGGCACCGGCGATCTTCTATCTGCGCGGGATCAGCCCACCAGAAATCACCCTGCCGCACATGTTTAAGGGCGTCGTGCCCTTCATCATCCTGCAGCTTATAGTTCTTGTAATTGTCGGCTGGTTCCCACAGTTAGTATTGTGGCTACCGGCACAATTATTGGGCTTCAGATAGCCTATTCTTTTCCTTTTGTGAAGGAGACTAAACATGACCCCTGAAGAAGTTCTGGCCACTGAACCCAAGGTGCTGACCCAGGCCCAACGCGAGTCATACTTCGAAGATGGCTATCTTGTGTTGGAGAGGTTCCTATCGGACGAATGGCTGGAGAAACTGCGCGCCGCCACCGACGAAGTGATCGAGGAAAGCCGCGCTATCACGGAGTCTGACGCCAAATGGGATTTGGAACCGGAACATAGCGCCGATGCGCCACGGCTGCGTCGATTATCGAGCCCGAATGATCATCACCAGACGTATTGGAACTATGCTTCGAATTCCCAGGTGCCGGATGTCATTGCCGACCTGGTCGGACCGGACGTCAAGTTCCACCATTCGAAGCTGAACTTTAAATGGGCCCAGGGAGGCGAAGAAGTGAAGTGGCATCAGGACATTCAGTTCTGGCCTCATACCAACTACAGCCCTTGTACGGTTGGGACCTATATGTACGATTGTGGGCTGGAGCAGGGGCCGTTGATGGTTTTGCCCGGAGCTCACGAAGGGCCGCTGTACAATCAATACAACGCGAACGGGGATTGGATCGGCTGTCTAAACCCGGAAGACGTTGACAAACTTGATCAGAAAAAAGCGCTGGAACTGGATGGCCCCGCGGGTTCGTTGACCATTCATAATTGCCGTATGCCCCATGCCTCAAAGCCGAACCATTCTGATATAGGGCGGCCGCTTTTGCTCAACATCTATTCTGCCGCCGATGCCATGCCCTACATGCCAAACGCAATGTATTCCAAATATGATCAGGAAATTGTGCGAGGGCAGGCGGCCCGCTGGGCCCATCATGATCCGCGCCCCTGTCAATTGCCGCCAGATTGGTCGAAGGGCTATACCTCGATCTTCGCTGTGCAACAGGAAGAAGACTGGAGTGATAAAGCAGCCAGGTAATTGGCCTGTATTCAAGGTTTTATCAACCCGTTTAACCGCAAATTTACGGCTTGGAATTATTTCAAATAGTTGACAGGAGGAGCCCCCCTGATGTATTCCTGATATATCAGTTCAATTGAGGCATCCCGTGACTTTGGGGGTCATAGGAAAGTGAGCAATAGGAGCCCTCTCACGATGATGAACGAACGACAGGCTGGGTTTAGAAAAGAATACCGTTCGCGAATTGCCGGTTGGTATAACGGCTACATCCACGTTGTGATTATCTACGCCATCGGATTGACGGCATTCTACATTTATACACAGCACATTGATAACGTCCTTTGGTGGGAATGGCTGACCATTCCGGTCGTGGTTACCCTGTGCAATATGTTCGAATGGTTCTTGCACATGCATGTCATGCACCGGCCGATCAATGTTACGGGCCTGCGGGCGATTTATGTGCGCCACACGCTAAACCATCACCAGTTTTTCACAGACCGTGAAATGCGCTTCCAGAACGAGAAAGACTGGCGAGTCACTTTTTTCCCGCCCTATGCGATGGTTGTGTTTATCTTGATGTCGACTCCAGGAGGCCTGCTTCTGGGGTATCTGATTTCGCCCAACGTTGGCTGGCTGGTCATGTGCTCGACAACGGCTGTGTACCTGACTTACGAGTTCATGCACTTCTGCTGTCATGTCGATGAGAACGCTTTCGTTCGCAATTGCCCGCTGGTCAACACGATCCGCCGCCATCACACGGCCCACCATAACGACCGCCTGATGATGGAGGTCAACATGAACCTGTCCCTACCGATTTCAGATTGGATGTTTGGCACCTCGGACCTGGATCGCGGATTGTTGGGACACATGTTCAATGGCTATTCGACAAAGTATTTGAAGAGCGATCTTAAAAGCGTTCCTGGAACTCCTTTTGATGGGGCCTCCGGGCCCATCCCGGCGGAGTGACCCCGCATGCCTAGTGGCATCAAAGCAATCCTTTCGCTGATCGTGCTTATCGTTGGTGGGGTTATTTATTGGTATGACAGCCAATCCGGCAACGAGCAATTGGGTTTGGTCAGTGTCGGTCTATCAGTCTTCATGGTGCTTGCAATGTGGATATTCCCGGAAACAGGAAGCCGCAAAGGAAGTAAGTAAAAAATTATCCTCCCCTAACTTGATGCCGCCGGCAGGACAATCATCCTGCTGGTGGATTTTTTTTGCTCCTGTTGGTTCAATTTCAATTGTTAAATATCAGTGGTCGGATAGTTGAAAACTGAAATTCTCAAATGAAAAAGACCAGTCTGCTTTTACCCCTATAGCAGACCTTATTCAGCAAAGTTCTAAACGGCCGCTATTAGCCAAAAGCGGCTGTATAGAGAAATCTAATATTTTGTATCCTGTGGGACTGATGGGGGCGTTTTGGCGCATCGCTATGCCGTTAGGTGGGAGCCGTCCACGGCATCAGGAGCGGAATGTTTGAGCGTTGTCGTACGCGGCAACTAGGTTGTTGCAATTGGAACATTTCTTGTTGCCGTACACGACAAGAATAGATGAGCAAACCAAATGCTGAGATACCCAAAGTAGAATCTGATCGGGTCGTCAAGCGTCATCCCCTGGGGTACCCTCTTAGTATAAAGCCCTCTATATGACCACAAGGAGAGAGAGCATTCTCATTTCTTAACAAGCCCGTGAATCCGTGAATAATAACCGGCCAGATCATTGCCAAATACTTATTATTAGAGTTGACAGATGTAATTTGTAACCATTACAAGCTATTATAGATAAAGGGGTTTGATTCTTGCCACGCCTATTTGTGAAATCCTCCAAAGCATCTCTTCACCTATGCAGTGCCGTCATGGCTTGCTCTGTGGCTGTCTGTCTGTCTACAAGCCTGCAAGCTGAGACCCTGCCGGAGTTGCTTCCAGAGTTTCTCGGCAATCACAATCTGATCATGGCAGCAAAGTCTGACGTCACGGCTGCCAAAGAGACGGCACTGGCCGCCAAAGGCGGCTGGTACCCGGCCTTAAGCGTGACAGTAACGGGTGGCAGTGAACGCCAAAACAAGCCAACCGGAACCGATCCTGCCAACATGGTCTCCCGGGAAGCCGATTTTACCATCACCCAACGTCTTTGGGACGGCGGTGCCACTAACAGTGCCGTTCGCACAGCTAACCTGTCTCAACTACAGTCTGAAGCAATTCTGACGTCAACCAAGTCGAGCCTTCTTTTAAGGGGCTTCACTGCCTATATGAATGTTATTCGCGCAGCCGAAGGCCTTGATTATGCCAAACGCTCCGAAGCCAATATCAAAAAGCAAACCGAACTTGAGGATGCGCTGGTTCAACGCGGCGCCGGTTTAACAACAGATGTCTTACAGGCAAAAGTTCAGTTTGCCGGTGCCCAGGCACGCAGGGTTCGTGCCGAAGGTGGCTTGGCTGTCGCCAAAAATGCCTACCGCGGGGTCTTTCTTAAAAACCCAGGGCCCGCAGACACTTTGCTCAAGCCGAAGTTACCCGTTGACCTCGTCCCGGCCACCGTTGAAGAAGCCGTCAAGCTAGCCATTAGCAACAATGCCTTTCTGGTTGCCAATAACATCACCAGTGAGATCGCCATGGAGGCCGTAAACGCCACCAGGGCAAGCAGCTACAGGCCAACGATTGACGGCATCGTCGATTGGAAACATAAAAAAGATGTCAGCGCCACAGCAGGTTACCAACAAGAAGTGTTTGCCAAAGTGCAATTAAGCTTCCCCTTCAACTTGGGCTTCACTGCCACCAACACCTTAAAGGCAACATCAAAGGCACACGACGCTGCCAACTATCGTTACGCGGACGCCAAGACCTCGATCGAAGAAGCCACCCGCAATGCTTGGGAACAACTACTAACAGCAAAACTCAATGCCGATATGCTTGGCAACCAAGCCAATATTGCCGCCGAGTTCCTGGTGTTTGCCCGTAAAGAACGCACCCTTGGTCGACGTTCACTCCTTGATGTCTTAGGGGGAGAGACGGCGCTGATTAATTCTAGCTCTGACGCCGCCTCCGCTGAGATTGATATCGCCGTCGCCAGCATGACCCTGCTTGATGCCATGGGTGAACTCAATGAAGAGGCGCTTTCTCGTTAACACTGGCCCTCTTTTAAATGTAGGCGATCTCTGACTGGCTCTTCTTAGTTCAACCGGAACAATATTAAAGAATTTTGATTTTCTTATTGGAATGTCTAGTATATGTGACAGCTTGATGTACACGACAATAAATCTACTGCCGACCTAAAGTTTGAACTTTAAGCCTTAAGTGGAAGTATAGTTTTTGGTCCAGTCAGCGACCCTATCAAATCAGGTGGACACAGGCAGCATCCAAGTGCTGCAGGCTTACAATGGCGAAACCTTAACCATCCCAGGCGATTCCTGGCTCCTCAAAGCAGACTTCACCCCACAAGGCAGCGATCTTTTACTAACCGGCCCTGACGGATCTCAAGTTTTGATCCGTGATTACTTTAATCTAGATATCCCCCCAGATTTGATGACGGACGCCGGCGGTGTGATCCCGGCACAGCTTGCTTTAAAGCTTGCTGGCCCTGCTGCACCCGGACAGTTTGCCTTACTTGAGAACGGCCCTTTTGCAGAGCTGGCCCAGGCAGCTGAATCCATTGGCCGGGTTGAGGCAACAGATGGTGTGGTTGAAGCGATCCGTGTTGACGGCACCAAGGTCGAACTAGCCAAGGGCGACGACATCTTCCAAGGTGACACGCTGGTAACGGCCAAGGGCGCCGCCATTGGTATTACCTTCGTCGACGACACCACCTTCTCTCTGGGTGAAGAAGGCCGCATGGTCATTGACGAGATGGTCTATGACGCAGACACCCAGTCGGCGATGCATTATGTCGATCTGCCTAATTTTACCGAGCAATATCAGTATATTATCTAGCAAAACGAGATAGTTATTTATCAACTGAAAAATAAATTGCCACGTTCCTTGCCGCTATTGATGTCGCCAATCACCTATTCCCGCTGTCATAACCAAACCAAAAACGAAAACGGCATCATCTAAGCCGTTCCCGTAATCACGTATTTTCCTCTCTCGCTACAACTCGTGAAGTTGCAGCAGTAGCAAGAGAGGCCACGATGACAAAGAACCACACATTCCCGAATTCAAAGTGCATCCCTGACGCTTCGGGCATTTCTCCCACCTTCATCAGCATGAACAAGTTATCAAAACGGCTCGACCGTGCTGAATCAACACTTTACCGCTGGTCTGCCGAGGGGTTGTTTCCCGCCAGCGTCAAGGTCGGCCCTCATGCAAGTGCATGGCGAGTTGCCGAGGTTGAAGAATGGGAACGAGACCCTCCGAGCTGGCGCAAAAGCCATGCCGTGGTGGCTTTAACATAAATGCCTGGTTCTCCCCTCCCCCAAAAACCCCTCGTTTAGTGGTCGGCACGAAAATGCCCCCGCACTGCACCAACAGATACGAGGGCAATAGTAAAGACGTGATAGATGAACTTAGTCGAAAAGCCCTCTAATTTCAATCCTGACCAGCCTCTAACTAAGGCTGATAGCCACTCCCCGACAGTTATGCCTGTGGCAACTGGACGCCGCCCGACGACCAAGACCATTGGCAAAAATGCTGATGGTGTTTTGGCGGTAATTCAAGGATTTGAGAAGCAATGGAAATGGCGGCTGTCGTTTCGAGATGTTCCTGACATCCAATCTCTGTTCGAGGTGCTGGAAGAGGATAGCAAAAACCCAAAAGCCGCAGTTGTGCGAGGCGCGTTGCGCGGCCATGTGGACCCTGACGGCATTATCCACTTGCGGAAGGATGTCTCCAGATGGGGCGACACAGCGCATTTTGAGGAATGTCCGCGCAATTGGTTGATGATTGACATCGACAAGCAACCGCTCGACGGCATTGACCTGATAAATACTCCTGTAAAAACCGTCAAACGTGCTATCGGCAAGTTTTTACCTGATTGTTATCAGGATGTCAGTTTTGTGTGGCAACTGTCATCGAGTGCGGGGCTTAAAGATGATGGCCTCCTGAGCATCCATATCTGGTTCATTCTGGACAGGCCCGTCTGGCAAGATGAGTTGAAGACGTACCATGTGCTAAAAGCACCCGCCGTTGATCCACGCCCCTTCCAAACTGTTCAAGTTCACTATATTGCCGCCCCTATCTTCGAGGATGGCATTAAAGATCATCTTTCAAAGCGAATAGGACTGGTCAGGCTGGATAAGGCCGAGGTTTCGTTACCCGTGTTGCCGCCGGAGGCTGTTGCGTCAGCTTATAGAACCATCGGCAAAGGGCCGACAGGGTCAGTTCACGGATTTGAAGAAAAACTCAAATTCCTGGGCGACGGCGAAGGGCTATCTCGCTTTCACGATGTTCTTATCGCGGCGGCCTCTAGTTATGTCTACGGAAAATTCGAGTGGGAAATCGACACTGAATGGCTCAAGGCGCGTTTACGGGATGCCATTAATAATGCTCCGAAGCATGCAGGTCGAACCAACATTCCTCACTACCTGAGCGACGGCTATCTCGACCAAAACATCGACACGGCGATGAGTAAGTTCTGCCAAGCCGTCACGACGCCAAAATATCCAACCCCGACTATGACACCAGAAGAGGCACGGGGTGAAATAAAGGCGCACATGTGGGACGCCGCTGACCAGCATTTCGAAGCGTTGGCCGAATGGGAGCGGGTGAACAAGCATTACCAAACCGAGTATCAAAAGACCTTTGAAAAGCTGGAAGCTGTTGCAAAAAAATCCGCTAAGAGAAAAGGCGTCGAATATGACCCAGCAGCGGGCGAAGCAGAAATTCGTGGATTGGTTTGGCGAGATTTGGAATTCGGCGAGCTGGATGCGCCCGGCCAGCTGCCTAAAGCAGTATTAAGTTTGGCCGTCGGTGTTGGTCTTGGCAAAACCGAACAGGCGTTCAAGCTGATTAAATACATCCGTGATACGGCTCTGGTCTTGCTCAAGGCCGATAAGAGCGCCGCCGAGGCTAACAAGCTGTCAGATACCACCCGAATTGCCTATCAGCGTCTCACCAGGGCCGTGTTGGCAGTACCGACGCACAAGTTAGCGGATGAGGCTGTCGAACGTGCGCGAGGGGCTGGGCTGTCAGCAGGGCCGTTTCGAGGCCGGTTGTACGAGGATAAGGAAACCGGCGAACATCCTATGTGCGAAGAGGTTGACAGTGTCCAGCGGTGTGTTGACGCTGGTCTCCCGGTGGAGGCGTCAATGTGTCGGACGCCATACCAAAAGTGTGAGTTCTTCTTTACCTGTGGGTACTATGACCAATTGCACGTGTTGAGCGGTTGCGATGTCGTTGTCGTTCCGCACAAGTCGCTGTTCCACCTGATGCAGGCTATCAATTCGCGGGGATTGCTGATCATTGATGAGCAGTTTGCTTTTGATGGGGAGCAGCCGCGTCGGGCGTTGCGGATGTCGGAACTCAGGAAGAATAAGGATGAGGTTTATGCAAAAGAGGTTCTTGGCAAATTGCGTCCTGATGAAAAGTTGACCAAAAAGCTGCATCAGTATCGTGAAATTGCAGCTGCCGCGGTTATCGAAAGCCCTGACGGGAATTTGAGTGGTCGGTCAATGTGGGAACTCTCAGCTAGCGAGGTTGCCGAGGCCATTCGGCTTGAATGGCAAACGGTTGTTCGTTCGCCGGTCTATCCAGGGATGCCCCGAGGGAAACTCCTCGCAGTGTTAGGCTCTGCGGCTGCGTTGAAGCGGATGAGGTTGCGGGTTGATTTCTGGAAGGCACTTCTGGCGCTGGTTAGCAGTGATTGGAAACAAAAATCCGGTTGGTTGGTTCGAGACACCAACGCAGATGGTGACGCCATCGTTCGCGTCGGTGGACGGGCGTCGATTAAGGATGGTTGGTTTGACGGTTTAGCCGTTTGTCTGGACGCGACATCGTCACCTGAATTGGTGCAATTGTATTTCCCTAAGCATGAGATCGTCGCGCCGCCTGCTATTGAGGCTATTCAGCCCAATGTGACGGTGATGCAAACCATCGACAAAGCATTCTCGGCGTCCATGTGTATCCCTGTCGAGGGCTTGGAGCCTGACGAGCTTAAACGTCGTGAGAACCGCGCCAGGGAGGTGTATCGGTTCATTCTGTTGCGGGCGTCCGAGTTTCGCGATCAAGGGGCTGATGGCATCGACGTGTTGGTTATCTGCCAGCAAGCCCTAGAGCAGTATCTTCTGGATTTAGGTTTGCCTGACAACGTCGAGGTTGCCCACTTTAACGCGACACGCGGAATTGACCGCTGGGGCGATGTCAGGTGTTTGATGTTGATTGGGCGCACATTGCCGCCGCCAGTTGATGTTGAGGTGCTGACGGAGAACCTGACCGGCTGGGCCGTTGAGAAGGTCAGAGACGGCAACTGGTATCCCCGTCAATCGGCTGGCGTTGATGTTGGTAACGGCGTCGGATTGTCGGTCCAGGGCGAGCAACATTCTGACCCGATGGTCGAGGCCGTGCGCTGGCAGATATGCGAGGCTGAGTTAATCCAATGCGGAGGTCGTGGCCGCGGCGTTAATCGGTCGGCGGAGACGCCCTTGCAACTGGATGTTCTGAGCAATGTCTGTTTGCCGATGGAAGTGAGCCAGCCAGTGCGCTGGGATGATAACGCGCCGGGCCGGATTGAGGAGATGGTGGCCCTTGGGCTTTTACCTGACGGACCCGCAGCCGCAGCCATTATTTACTCTGATTTATGGCCGACACTGAAAACGGTAAAGATGGCAGCCAGAAACGCACGGGCAAAATGCCCAAAGGCCAATATGCTCAATGAAAACTCAAAAGATCAGCTAAATGGCCTCAGTTCCCTATTAAATATATATAGTAGGGATTTGAGGCCATTTAGCAGCAAAGCGACGACCTCTCCACTGGTCGGTTCAATTGAGACCCTTGTTAATGTGTGGGGTTTGAAGCCTCTAGCCTTCGGCGCTCTGTCGAGAATGGTATTCGCCCAGGCCAGGGTCGAACGACCCGACAAACGGGCATTGAAGTTCAAGTTCCTGTTTGATCCTCATCTCATCCATGACCCTGAAAGCTGGCTTTCTGAGCGTACAGGCTTGAGTGTTGCGGTTGAGATATTCCCCATAGACGTTGCATCGCAGGCAGATAGTAGTTCTCAAACTACAAAATATAATAATGTTGCGGTTACGACTTACGAGGCAACGCCTCAATAAAAAGCGCCAATTCTTTATAAAAAATATATGCGAGCAGTCCGATACTCTCTACCACACGTACAACTCAAGGCGGCAATCGCCGATGCCGCCCCGACCGGCACCCCCGGCCTCGACTTTTCCTGATCTTAACAAACGACTTTTACGCTCAGGTAGTCAGTTATCTACTTCCTGTTACATGCACAACCAACATTGACAATTGTCACACGCATCCTATATCTTGATCTCACACCGATATAGGAGCCATCGCCATGAAACGGTATGTGACTTACAAGCGCGTCAGCACCAAGGAACAGGGCAAGAGCGGTTTGGGCTTGAGCGCCCAAGAGCGCGACATAAAGCTGTTCCTCGACAACTACAGCGAGGAACCTTGGGAGATCGTCGGTGACTTTGTTGAGGTGGAGACTGGAACCAACGCCGACCGGCCAATTCTGAAAGAAGCCATTGCCCTGGCGAAGAAACACAAAGCGACATTGCTGGTCGCCAAGCTGGATCGCCTGAGCCGAAAGGTGTCGTTCATATCCACATTGATGGACGACAAGGCATTGAAATTAACCGTCGCCAGCATGCCAACCGCTGACAAGTTTTCGCTTCACATATACGCAGCCCTGGCGGAGCAGGAGCGTGATTTCATATCTATTAGAACCAAAGGCGCACTGGCAGAAGCCAAGGCCCGTGGCGTCAAGCTGGGTGGCCTACGCGACAAGACAATGAAACGAAATATCGCCCTGAAAAAGAACGCCCAGGACCGTGCGGAAAAACTGCGGAACCTAGTCGAGCCAATGGTCAAGGATGATATGTCGCTCAGGGACATGGCAAAGGCGCTTAACGAGGCTGGCATTGTGACGGCCAGGGGCGGAGCGTGGGGTGCCGTTCAAGTTTCACGGTTAGTGAGCCGATTAGCCTGATGACATGATATAACTAGTAAGTTTCATTACGCGTTGAGAACCTACTCCTACGGAGGCTAGAAAGTGGCCAAACTAACATCTGAAATTCTTGATGAAATCAAAGCATCGTTTGAACGAGTTGGCGGGGAAGCCTATTTGGACGAGTTGGCAATGCGCGATCCGCCAACTTTTTGCCGGCTCTTGGGCCTTGTCGTCCAATCAGAAATCAAAGCTGAGATGGCAACGAAAATCAATCACTTCAACCTGGGCGGTGAGATGGCCAAGGCAAATTTTCGGTTGGCCAAACCGGAAGATGACAAATGACCAATATTGATCTGCACCCTGTCCGCAACAATCCGGACCTGCCGAACTTCTTCAAGCTGCACATCATCAAACGCATAGACGAACAAAACGGCCAGTACGGTCTGGCCTGGAAGCTCATCCGCCGTTACCGTGAAGGAAAATACTGCTTGGCTGAAAAGGCTGGAGGGAAACTATGCCTCAATACCGCCAAAGTTCCAGGTGACGGCCCCCGTGGGCGTTGCGGTTGGCATGGTGGCACTGGGAACACTGGGCCAAAGACAGTGGCTGGGAAAAAACGGATAGGTGATGCTCAGAGATTGAGGTGGGCTAGGTATCGGCGTGCCGATAGGATTGAAAAGGCAGCGACATAGAACCAGCAGTCCATGAGGCCGTGAGCTTACGATCCTAAGGATTTGCCGGCCCCGTTGGGGCCGATCAAGCCGGTGATCGTACCCTTGCGGATATCAAAACTGGTTCCATCGACGGCGCGCACGCCGCCCAAATGAAGCGCGACATCTTTCAAGTTAATCATGAAAGTAGGCTAGCATTTAATTATCCCTGTGCAAAACAGGGAAATGTCTAAAAAGACATGAAATTTGGGAGAAATGTTCTTTTTATTCGCCTGGTTCTGCGCAGAAAAAAACCCATTGTCCGCCTGTCGCCTAATGGGGTGATTAAACGTAACCTGTGATGTCAGCTGATGTAATAGTTGCATCAAGATCGGCGATTTCCAGAACGGTCGCGACTGCTGCATCGCTACCGTCGGCGTCATAGCGCACGATGCCAGTGTCTGTATCTTGGAAGAAAAATACTGCCGCCCCGTTTGAAGTCGTCAATCCAGAACCACTCGCGAAAGAGCCTGCGCTTAGCAGGACGCCGCCACCGTCGAAGAGTCCTGCAGCGTCACCTATGTAGCTGCTTGCTTCGAAAGCCAGAGCATCGGTAGAGGAGTCCCAACCGGTGATGGTTTCAAATGTTCCGGCTAGAGTTGAAGCATCCGCATATTGAATCGTGTGGTTCCCCGTTCCGTTCAGGGCATAGGTGTCGCCGACACCGGCACTCTCGGTAATTGTTACATTCGCTGCTCCGGTGATTGTCAGGCCATCAGCGCCACTGGCCGTCGTAATGTTATCGACATTGGATACCGTGATGCCCGAACCTGCGGCGGTGCTTAGTATCAGGGTATCGGTGCCGGCGCTGCCAGTGACCGTATTCACATCGGTCATGTCGGCACCATCAACCGTCAGCGAATTACCACTGGAATGGAAGACAATCGTCTCGACCGCGCTAAGAGTTGTATTTGCCAGACTGTAGGTACCCGTTTCCCCAAGAGTCAGGGTATCAGTGTTCGCACCACCGGTGATGGCCGTGATTTCGCTTGATGAGTCCAGCTGTGAGGCTGCGACTGTCAGGTTATCGCCACCGGACCCGAGTTGGATTTCAACACTGGCGGTAAAAGTTTTCATATCGGATGTCAGGTCAAGGGTTGTACTTGAATCGGCCAGTTGCAGGATATCAGTTGAAGCGCTGCCGGTGATCGTGGTGATATCGACCATGTCGTTTGTATCCACTGTCAGTGTATTACCCGAGCTGTTGAAGACGATCGTTTCGATGTCCGTTACTGCTGTGTTGGCCAAGGTAAATGCACCCGAAGCACCCAAGGTCAGTATGTCGGTCCCGGAGCCCCCGGTGATTACTGTAAGTTCCGTTGCCGAGTCGAGTTGAGCAGCGGCTACTGTCAGGTTATCGCCACCGGTTCCAAGCTGAATGCCGACGGCGCCGGTGATGGCCTTAGATCCGATTGTAAGATCAAGGGCGGTGCTGGCATCGGACAGTTGTAGTAAGTCTGTTCCAGAGTTTCCGGTTAGTGTAGTGACGTCAGCCATGTCGGCCGTATCCACGGTCACCGTGTTTCCACCGGAATTAAAAATGATCGTTTCAATGGTTGTCATGGTTACGGCGGCAAAAGTGTATGCGCCAGAAGTATTCAAGGTCAGAGAATCAGTATTTGCACCACCAGTAAGGGTATATAATTTAGCAGTTGAACCGAGCACAATGTTGTCATCGCCGGTACCGCCTTCCAGGGTGTTCAGGCTGCCGGAATTGAAGTTGATTTCGTCGTCGCCCTTCGATCCGATGAAATGGCCGATATCCCAGATCATGTTGTTCAAGGAAGTCGCTGAATTGTTAACTACGGCACTGGTCTCGGTCTCGGTGACGTTGCTGCTGCCATTCCAATAGGTCGATGTGTAACCGGCAATGGTGGCGCTGACGCCGGTGGTGCCTTGGCCGGTGAACATGGCTGAATAGCTAAACGTGTTGATGCCGTCGTCGGGAATGCCGTCACCTGAAGGCTTTCCACCGGTTCCATCATCCTGATTATCTGTATTGGTAATGCCGCCGATCAGCAGGCCGTCAAACGAGGCCGCAATATTAAAGGTGTCACCGCCGCCCTTGCCGAAGACGATAATGCCGTCCATTCCGCCCGTACCTGACGTTATATCATTCAGGGTGAATACATCATTGCCGGAGCCCCCGGCAACGACATATCCGACATCTCCGACATCCAATGACGGCATGACGATAATATCGCCTTGATCATCTGCCTCAGTCGCCGCCGACGGATCGACCTCGGTTTGGGCGGAATAATCCCCCTGAAGGGAGGGAACGTCATCATCGGCGAAAAGGTACTGGCTGACATTGGTGAAATCGATGGTCGAGGCCGTCCCACCTGGGTCTCCAACGTCTCCTCCATAACTGGTATCCAAGTTATAGGTGGTGCCCGACGCGGTCCATACTTCAACATTGCCCTTTGTCGCATCGCTTCCGTTGATGGTGAATTTTAGGACGGTGCTGTCCAGGCCATCAAAGGCCATCTGGTTGGAACCGCCGGCATCGGTGATGACATCGTCGCTGCCCAGTGCCGCCTTGGCGAAATAGAAGTTTGTATTCAGGCTGGTGCCAGCGAAATTGTCGATCGACGATGTCCCGGTGAAAAATTCGGCAAAGTCGGTCTGGGTGACAACCTGTTGCTGCTCCTGATTATCATCATGGATAATATCAAAGGTCTGTCCCAGGTCGAAGAATTCGCCCAGCAGCGGATCGAAGACATCGCCGCCGAACGGATCGCCATAGGGGTCGCCGAAGTAATCTCCACCGCCTCCGCCGTATAAAGTATCACCATAGAAACCGCCGCCGCCGTCATCGTAGAAGCCACCGCCATCATAGAAGTCGCCACCGCCGCCGAAGAAATCGCCACCGCCGCCGAAGAAGTCGCCGCCTCCACCAAAGAAGTCACCGCCGCCGTCATTGAAGCCCCCGCCATCGTTCGTGCCACTGCTATCGTTTGTGCCGCCGCCATCAAACGTGCCGCCGCCATCCGGTGCATTGGGGTCGCCACCAAAACCATCCTGTGCATTGGGGTCGTCACCGGGACCGGGACCGCCGGGGCCAGGACCACCGTCATCGAAGCCATCATCGCCACCAAATTGGTCCTCAGTCGCCTGCATCGCCAGCGCCATCGCCTCTTCTGGGCTGGCGCCTGCGGCCAGGGCGTCATTGAAGGCCTGCTCTGCCACTGCCCGTTCCTCGGCTATATCTTCCGGGCTGTCGCCTTCTGCCGCTAATTGGGCGGCTGCGGCGTCTGCTGCAGCTTCAAAAACTTCTTCCGCCGACGCGCCTTCGGCGATGGCCTGACGGGCGGCTTCCTCTGCCGCCGCGGTTATGGCGTCGTCGTCACCTTCGGGGCCAACCGCTTCCGGGCCTTCACCTTCGCCTTCGCCGCCTTCGCCACCATCGGCCTGTTGTTCGCCGTCTGGTGGGGCGTCGCCATCACCGGCCTGAGGCTCGCCGTCGGGTGGTCCCTCGCCATCGGGCGGTGCGTCACCCTCGGCACCGGGGGGAGGCCCGCCGCCGAACTGCGCGAACGCCTCGCTCTGGGCCTGCATTTCGTTGGCGGCGTGTTCTGCTTCGGCCTGCGCCACTTGGGCTTCGGCTTCAGCCGCTTGCGCCTCGGCTTCCGCCGCTTCGGCTTCTGCTACCTGGGCTTCGGCCTCGGCGATCTGAGCTTCGGCCTCGGCCGCCTTGGTTTCCGCTTCCTCCTGGGCCGCCTGGGCTTCGGCTTCCGCCGCTTCCGCCGCCGCTATGGCTTCTTCGTCGCCAGCCGCTTCGGCTTCCGCCCGCGCCGTCTCGGCTTCCTCAAGCGCTGCATCGGCTTCGTTCTGTGCATCCTGGGCTTCGGCTGCCGCCGCTTCCGCCTCGGCTTCCGCAGCCTCGGCTTCCGCACCTGCCTGTTCGGCCTCTGCGGCGGCCTGTTCGGCTTCCTGGGCATTTTCAACCGCGTCGTTGGTCGCTTTGGCGGCCACCGTCGTTGCCTGCATGGTCAGGGTTGAACCAAAATTCTGCTGAATCTGTTGCGGGCTGAACACCACCGGTGGTGGCGGGGCCTGGAAGGAACTGGTCATTTGTACCGTCGCGCCGACACTGCTCAATGTCACCGTACCGCCCTGGTTGGTGACCGACAACTGGCCCACAGACTGGACGCCCTGAGCATCGGTTTCGGGCAGCAGCGAGATAGTGTTTTCGGCCCCTTCCTGGGCCGCCCGTCCGGCGACCTTGGTGCCGCGAATGCCGATGGTGGCCACCGGGGTGGTTACCGTCATTCCGTCGGGGCTCGTCTTGGCGATCTGGCCGCTGACAAACGAGAACACGCCCTGGACCAGATTGGCGCTGAACTGGCCTTCCTGGGTCCCCGGGTCATAAACCATCTCGTCGATGACCATGCGGCCTTCTTCGCCCAGCGAAAACGTCGTGTCATCGCTGAAGGTAATACCAATCGCCGCGCCCTTGGCGGTGACCAGGGTGTCGCCCTGGAAAATATCGTCGCCCTTGGCCAGGGACACCTTGGAACCGTCAATGCGAATGGCCTCGACCAGACCATCGGTGGCTTCGACCCGACCGATGGATTCGGCGGCCTGGGCCAGTTCGGCAAAGGGACCGTTCTGTAACAGGGCGTACTGCCCCGGCGCGCTGGGACCGGCCAGACTGATGGCCAGGTCGGCGGGGATGATGCCACCGGCCTCGGTGATCAGGTCGGGCGGAGTGTCAAGATTGAAAAAGTCGCGGATCAGAATTTGTGAGCCGTCCGGGCCGGTCAGCAGCAGATCGAAACCCTGGGGCGAGAAATCAGCCTTCAGCAGCCAGGCGTCACCGGGAATGGTTATTGTACCGCCATTGTCAGCCTGCAAGACCTGGACCGAACCAACCTCGGGTGTGTCGAAGATCGAACCATCATCAGAGGTGTCAAATAAAGCGGTGGATTGTGCCATGACTGGTGCCTGTATGTTTTCTCAGTTTCTACCGAACGGTAAGCATAATCTGTTTTAGGTACCGACATCAACTCTTATGGACATTAGCTTCAGTGCTGGAATCTTATTAAAAAATAAGTTTGAAAGCACTGCCCCGGTGTAGCGGTAGTTGGCGGAACTGCGCGCGCATTGCGCTGGCTACTATTCTTTCCAGTCGTTGAGGTAGTAACTTGCCAGCCTCTTCCCGTTCATCTGCCCTTTGACTTTCTCTCCCTCAACAGATTCAATTAATTCGTTGAGGTAAGCCACAAACCCCTCCTCATCGCCGTCAACAATCCCGTTGTTTTTTTCATAAATCCATGCGGCTGTTATGACGATATCCATACGGGACAGAGTTTTGTTACCCTCATGGCTCATGACGATCACTGATTTGCCGGCAATTCCTTTCGCTCCTAGTCGCTTTTTATATGAAGCAGCATCGCCCTGTTCAACGATCCCGATGTTGTTGATAGCTGCTCTAAGACGGTCTATGGCAGTTCTTTCGGCGTGTTTGATGCCTTCTGCCGCTCTTAAGAGATTGAAAATTTCCTCCGGGATGTTTTCGAGGTATGCGTCGAGCGCTTTAAGTTTCTTCTCAACTTTTGAGGGTTTCATTGGATTGGGCTGTTCGCGAAGCCATTTGTTATACCAAACAAGAATTTCTGAATTGGTTGAGAAGTCGTCTTTGTCACCACCATCAGGGCAAAATAAAGAGAGGTCACTCTGGCCAGGCCTGAATGGGGGAATGTCGCTCACACGATTTTCTCCTCGTTATTAGAAGAAGCAACGAGTTCACCAAGCCAGACGGCCCAGCGATCCATAGCATGGCGTTTTTCTGGCAGGTAACCCCAGCGGTCATAATGCCTGGACCCCACGTCTGTCATTGCGTGTCCCTGGATTCGATTTCGGATTTCCAGATCGACACCGATGGACCCCGCCAGCGTCTTCCATGTGCGACGCAGGTCTCTCGGGGTGAAACTGACGATTTTTAACTTCACACATAGACGAGCCACGGCACCATTGAAGCCGCCGTGGCCTCGCGGTCCCCGCCCACTTCTGCCAGGAAAAAGCCATTTAGATCGACCGGAAATCATTTTAATGCATTTTAATATATCAATGTGGAGCTTGGAGAGAGGAACAATGTGCGGTTCACTCTCCGTATTTCGAGTCTTGCCGCGTCTGTCGGGTGGCATCGCCCAGATTTTCTCATCAAAGTCGAACTCGCTCCACTCAGCATGCAACACCTCTTGAACACGCTGTCCAGAGGCGAGTAGAAACTTAACGGCCAAGGCTGTGTGAAGGGTTACCTCGCCCGCACCCAGTCCCTTCCAAACGGCTTTCACCTCATCCCGTGAAAGGGCGCGATTTCCCACGCTCTCTTTCACAATCCTCTTAGTCAACGCAACAGGATTGAACTGCAGACCAAATTCGGGGAGTTTGCCGTGCCATTGCGCCATGCCCTTTGCGTGGATGCCGAATTCAAAAGCCGCCCTAAGATACGATCTGACACGGTTGGCCTGCTTAAAGGCACCCCTATCAGCGACGACCTTAAGAACGTCCAGTATATCGTCGAATCCTACATCAGCGACCCGCTTGGCACCGATAATTGGCCGAATATCCTTCTCGAAGCATCTAGCAGTCTCTCCCGCTGAAACTTTCCCGTCCATCTGGAGATTCTGAATGTAAAATCGAAATAGATCGGCCACAGACCCGAGATTCTCGGTTTCCTTTTGGGCTTTCTCTTCAACGGGGTCAGCACCGCCATCAACGACCATGCGGGCTGCACGTGCCCTTTCCCTAGCTGCCTTGAGGGACACGCCGGGGTATTTGCCGAGGCCGATCTGCCTACGCCGTCCCGTAGTCGGGGAGGTGTAAGAGATGAAAAAGCTAATTGAACCGTTCGGGGCAACTGTCGCGCCGAATCCTTTTGATGCGGCGTCTCCGCTTACGTCGCGAATACGGTAAACTGTTTTTTTCGGCTTTGCAGTTTTCAAGCTTCGTTCTGACAGGGCCATTGATGACTATTCCATTTGCCGCAATAATTGCTACGTTGTGCATGAGATCCAATGATATTTCCTGAGAAGCATGATAGTCTGTGAGAATTGTATTTTGCAAGTTAATTGGCTAAATATATAAGGTTATCGAGTAATTTCCGAGACTCTACGCGGGCCTTGAGAATAGATACGTTCCCGACACCCAGGAAGGGGCGTTTAGCGCCAATCTTGTTCAGGGTGTCTTCTCCTTTGTCAGTGGCGAGATCGCCAAGACCGGCGCTGATGCCATGACGGTGACGACACCTGTCGCCACTATTGGTATTCGTGGCACCAAGGTCGCCGGCCGGGCCGCCCAGGAAGGAGCCCAGAACACGATTTCACTACTCCCTGAGACGGACGCCCAGGGTAACCAGTCTGTTGGTCAACTGGCCATATCCAATCAATCCGGTGGCCCGCCGGTGGTGATGAGCGTGGCCGGGGCAACGGTACAGATGACCAGCGCCTTCCAGCCGCCGCCCCCGCCGGTGGTATTTAGTCAACAACAGATCCAGGAAAACTTCGGCTCTACCCTGACCATGCAAGCCAACACGGTCGCCGCCAAGGCGACCAATGATGCTGCAGAGGGTGCAGCGGCTGCTGACCAGGCAGAAGCTGATGCCCAGGCGGCCGGTGAGGAAGCCGACGCGGCTGAAGCTGAAGCGGCAGCGGCCGAGGCTGATGCTGAGGCGGCCCAAGCGGAAGCCGAGGCTGCAGCCGCAGAAGCAGAAACAGCAGCGGCTGAAGCGGAGGCCGCCATTGCCGAGGCTGAAGCGGCTGGCGATGAAGCGGCTCTAGCTGAAGCCGAAGCGCAAGCCGCAGAAGCCGAAGCTCTGGCAGGAGAAGCTGAAACAGCCCAGGCAGAAGCTGAAGCCCAAGCCGCGGAAGCGGAAGCTCAGGTAGCGGCGGCTGAAGTCGCTCAGGCGGAAGCGGAGACTGCACAAGCGGAAGCGGAAACAGCGGCAGCAGAGGCAGAGACGACTGCAGCAGAAGCCGAGCACGCTAATAGCGAAGTGCAGGCTCAGGCTCAGGCTCAGGCCTTTGCCCAGTTTGGTGGACCACCTCCCCCGGGAGCTGATGGCGACGCACCCCCGGATGGCGAGGCACCTGCGGACGGTGAAGCCCCGCCCGATGGCGGGCAACAAGGTGATGGCGGTGACGGAAACCCCGATGGCGAACAGCAGGCAGGTGATGGGCAAGGCGACGCCGTTGACCAGGCAGCTGAGGAAGCCGCCCGCGAGGCTATTGCAGAAGGCGCTTCGGCAGAGGAAGTCTTTGCCGCTGCCGCAGACGCTGCTGCCGCGCAGTTAGCCGCAGAGGGCGATAGCCCCGAAGATATCGCTGCTGAACGGGCTGTAGCGGAACAAGCATTCAATGACGCCCTTGCTAGTGGTGCCAGCCCCGAAGAAGCGATGGCGGCAGCCATGCAGGCGACGGAAGACCAGTTTGGCGATAATTTCAACGACGGCGGCGGCGACCCCAATCAACAAGGCGGAAACTTTGGCGGCGATCCAAACGCCCCTGACGGCGGTTTCGGCGGCGATCCCAACGCACCGGGGGGCACTGGCGGCGATCCCAATGCGCCGGGCGGTTTTGACGGTGGTGGCAATACGGGTGGTGGCGACGGCACGAACTTTGGCGGCGGCGACCCATTCTTTGGTGGTGGCGACCCCTTCTTCGGTGGTGGTGACCCCTTCTTCGGCGGCGGCGACCCGTTTGGTGGTGGCGATCCGTTTGGCGGTGGTGACCCATTCTTTGGCGGTGGCGGCGACCCGTTCTTCGATGGCGGCAACAATCTTTATGGCGGTGCCGGGGATGATTTCTTCAACGATCCCTTCGGCGGCGACACCTTCGATCCGCTGATCGGTGAAATTTTCGACCTGGGAAATGTTTTTGACATTATCGATCACGGCGATGACCCCAACGCGCCACCCCCACAAGAAGTTGAATCCCAATCGTCGTTTACCGATCAGGTAACCTTTACCACTGGCGATGACACGGAAGAGGGAACTTCTGAAAATACCAATTTTTATTATTCCTATGCCTCCCTCGGCGGGGTCGACACCATCACCGACCTTGGCGGCAGCAATCAGATGTCGTTCGACGCGCTTGATAACATCAAGATAAAAGTAACCACAGACGCCACCACCCTGGGCACTGGAACGGTCGATATATGGAATGGCTTTAGCGCCGCCGAAGGTTCCGCACCAGCCACCGGCTCCCCACCTAACCAGACCATCACATTCTCGGATGTCACCCAGTATCTGTTCGCAGATTCCACTGTTTCCTCCCTTACCGGCGGTTATTCCAGCCAGAGCTCAGCGGATTTATCGGCAACACCGACAGACGCTGATTCCGGGGACATCATCGTCATGCCCGCACTTGAAACGAATGATATTGGCTACGTCATTGCCGGCACCAGCAGTGGCGACACTATCAACCTGTCCCAAAGCATGGACGGAGCCATCGTCTTTGGTAAGGGCGGTGGCGATACCTTTAATATTTCAGTGAACATGGATGCTCTTCTGATTGGCGGAATTACGGGGACAGACAATGTTGATGACGGAACCGGGGCGGGGGTTGCCAACGATGGGATACCTGATGATGGCATTAACCTCTTTGACTATAGCTCGTTGATTAGTGGCACGACGACCACCGGCATTGCTGCGACACTGTTCAGTTTCTATGACAGTTTTGACGAGAAGTATGAAACCACGGCTCTTGTATCTGGCGGCTCCGGACTTTTAAACAACAACCTTTGGGATGTTGGTTCCTTCACCGCAACGGATGGTGTTGATACGATCAATCTTTATGGTGCAAGACTAAATACTCTTAACGGAGGGACCGGGGTCGATACGATAACAGGGGATGCCAACACACGAATAATGACCCTTGATGCCGGTGCCGGAGATGACATCGTAAGCCTGTATACCAATACCTTTGTGGATACGACGGCTTCTACCGTCAAGGCCACCATCTCAGGTGGCGCTGATTCAGATACTTTAAATCTCCTTGGTGGAGGCACGCTGACAGTCTCTCAGCTGGCTAATGTGTCAGGCTGGGAAACCTGGTCGCTGGGAACAAATGCGGCATATAACATAACCCTTGGCGCCAACAATGATCCAACCAGTGGGGCACTGACAATCAGCGCCACGAGCGTAACAAGTGCAGCCGTAACAATTGATGCATCTGCTGAAACAAGTACCAGTATATCCTACTTTGGGGGTGGAGGTGTCGACACCATCACCGGTGGTCAAGGCGCTGATGCCATGGTCGGTGGAACAGGTGCCGATGTTTATATGTCCAGAGCATCCGGAACCGACAACTCCAACGCTACAGCGTCAAACCTGGATGCCATCCATATAGATGTTTCTCAAGGTGACGTCCTTGATATATCTGCCTTCACCGCCATTACCGAAGCGGAAATGGATGCCGACACCTTTACTGTCACCGACGATGGCGCCGAGACCTTTGCCGATTCTCTGGCATTAACACTCGCCGACGCAGGAGACGTATCCTTCTTCACCTCCGGGGGTGAGGCTTTCCTCGTTATTGAAGATGGAACCAACCTTAACCAGTTTAACGCCGGTGAGGACTTCATCATAAAGATGGTTCAAAGCAACGGCAGCACGGCTTCCATCTTCACCAATATCTCGAGCCTGGCCGACGCCAACATATTGGGCTTTGGTTTTACGGCCACGGCTTCCAGCGCCACCTTAACCCTGACTGGCGATCCTGGCGGGGCCATCATTGTCGATATGACACAAACTGTGTTTGCAAGTGTGTTTTCCGGTGGGGCCACCCCGGTACTAAGTGGCACCTTTACCAATGGCACGACGATACACTTAAATGCTCAAGCCATGTCCTCCTCCGTCACCCTGACCACGGTGACAACGTCTTCAGCCATTACAGTTGATACGGGTACCGGCACCACCACCATCACCGGTGCCGCCACGGGTGGCGTTACCATCGATGCCTCCAGCACTTCCAACGGTGCGGCCCTGACACTTGGTGGCTCACAAGACTATGTTGTTACGGGCCTCATTGGGGACATAGGAACCAACAGTAACACCGGTACTTTGAATGTGACGACTGGTGACGCTTCCGATAACACGATAGCCATTGCTGCCGGCTCTCAGGGTATGACGCTGAAAGCCACAACATCGGGCGACACAGTTTCAATCGATGCGGCTGGCACGGACGAGGCATCATCGTTCACGATTACTGCTGGCAGTGCTGCCAATGTCGCTGTCGCAAACCTGAAAAGCGACTTTAATGCTGCTAATCTCAGTGGTTCTCTTACAATTGCGTCAACCACGGACCTTGCTGACAATGCTCTTACGGTTACTGCTGGTAGCGGTAACTTGGCTTTTACCACTAGCCTGGGTTCTGACACGATCACTATAAACGCCGCCGCCATGACGGGTGCCCAAACAATCACCCTCACCGGCAACACCTTTACAGATTTTGTCGTCACCAATTTCAACTCAACTGGACTTTTGGATGCATCCGCCGCTCAAGATGGTTTGACGATCACGGGTTCAGGAGGTACGGGAGATCGCAGTTACACAGTAGGCGACTTGTCAGCCACGACCTCGATTACCACATCCGCTACAGGTGCCGTGACGGTTAATGCCTTAGCGGCAAACCATGGCAATAGTGGAAATGGTAACTTTACCCTGACGGCGGCGAGTGCATCTTCCAAAACAATGAACATCACGGGTGATGGCACCATTTACACTACAACGGTAGATACATACGTAATTGGAGATGACAGCACTGACACACGCACTATTAACCTCAATGTCGATTCCTCTTCCATTATAACCGCCTCATCTGCCAGTGACGCTATTAGTTTTGTCACCGGATCAACCACTTTTACCGGAACGCTTACTGGAGATGCAAATGCCAGTGACAACATTTGGCTAAGTGACGGCGCTAACATCTCAGGTGCCACCCTTAACAATATTGTAGATTTAACGGTGTTCCAGAATTCCACCGTTACCATGACGGCTGTGCAACATGAGGCCTTCACCGGTACCATCACAGGGGCCGGAGCCGAAACCATAAATATTACTGGCGATGGCAATGTGTCTGCGAAATCTGTTTTTGGCACTTATGTCATAGGAGATTCAAGCACTGACGCTCGTCAGGTTACCCTTACCTCCACCTCGTATACAACCACCGCAAACTCAACCACCGACGCCGTGACCTTCCTCGTAAGTGGGTCTTTTACCCGAGATATTGTTGGAGAAGGGACGGTGAACGATGTTCTTTCATTGGCAAATGGCGCGTCACTGAGCACTGGTGTCGCTCTTACTGAGATCGAAGATCTGACCATAGCCACTGGAGGCACGGTTACCATCCAAAATACCCACCATGCCGGCTTCACAGGGGCCATCACCGCCGCAGGAACTGAGACATTGCATGTTGATGGTGGGGGTTCACTTTCGACCCTGGCTAATATTGAGAATTACGTTCTGGATTCCGATTCAGGGTGGGGCACATTGACAGTAGCTAACAACGCTAACAATATTTCCATTGACGCGACAGCCCTTGGCACGACCACATTTGCGGTCAATGCCAATGCAGAAACCAACAACGTTGTAACCCTCACGATGGATAGCGACACGCTGTACAATGAGTTGGGGGCGTATGCACTTACAGGTGGCCAGGGATCCAGTGATGTTCTTATTTTTGATGGAGCTTTAGATGCTACATCAGTAAGCGCGGCTGACATGGGTGGCGTTACCGGGTTTGAGACATTAAAATTTACCGACGGATATAGTTCGGTTATTAACCTTGCGGACATCAACAACGGCTCGACACAACTTACTATTGATGCGTCTTTACTTACGACGAGCCGGGCGAGCGTTAACGGCCAACTCGATACCAATGGAACTTTCGTATTTGTTGGAGGTACTCAAAACGATGTTTTCGTGGGGGGTGCCGGGGATGATACATTCACTGGCGGCGCAGGGGCTGACTATCTGAGTGGACAGGCTGGCGCAAATACCTTCATATACACAGCGACGACGCAATCTACATCCACAAGCATCGACGAAATTATTTCTTTTAATGTTGGTGTCAGTGCCTCTGTCATTGATTTAAGTGGAATTGCCGGAATAACCGAAGCGGAGCTCGACTCCGGCGGCGGCTATACCTTCGATAGTACGGTGCACTCAGACCTGGCAACCGCATTAGGAGATGCAACGTTCATCACTAATAATTTGACGACCGCGGGTGATATTACTTCATTTGTCACAGGCGACAGTAAAAGGTATTTGGTTATAGAAAGTGGCGATGCTGCCGGCTATGACAGTGGTAATGATATTGTATTTGAAACAAGCGCTAGTCTGACCGGGTTTGTCGACGCCAATATTCTTGGAGCCTAATTATTTCTTTTACCATTTCTTTAGGCGATAAGAGCAATCCCGTAATTTCTTAAATAATGGATATCACAATTACATCCCCTAAAGCGCGACCCAGCATCCATGTTTAAAAACCTTGAAACCTTAGACGCAGAAAATCATAAGAACTTGCGCTTCGCGCCAGCAAATGATTTCAGCTTCGCAGCCGAACTTTCCTCTGCACCGCTAAGCGCGTCTGAAGTAATGGAAGCAGCACGCGCCTTTCCCATTGTATTTACCACCGATGGCCCGTTGCTTCCGATGGCATTGATGTCAGTCGAAGAAGGTAAAAACGTCTTCATAAATGAAAACGGCGAATGGCAGGCTTCCTATGTGCCTGCACATATTCGTCGCTACCCGTTTATTCTTGGCGACACGGACACGCCAGAAAATTTCACGATCTTATTCGCACCTGACGCACCACATTTTAATGGCGACAACGATGGTAGCCAGCCTTTGTTTTCCGAAAACGGTGAAAAGAGTGAGACATTAACAAAGATAATTGAGTTTCTGACCATCCTTCAAAACGAAATTGCCGCCACCGAGAAATTGCTTGCTCCACTGGTTGAAACCGGAGTGTTGACCACACAACAGGTTGAACTAACCAATGCCAAAGGGGGGAAAGTAACAATTGCCGGTATGCGGGCCGTTGATCGCGAGAAACTCATTGAGCAAGATGATGTTACGCTCGCCGCGTGGGTTCGAAACGGCCTGATGGCCATCATTGATGCACACCTATCCTCAGTTAAAAACCTCAGTGTCATCGCTGATCGTCAAGGAATCGGTAAGGATTAAAACCAATCCATCGTCGGGTAGTCGTGCGTATACATCCAATGATTTTGAGGGTGCATCATTGATCCTGGAGATACCCTCCAGAACGATGTGAACACCGCCCTGACGTTTGAAAGGTCCGTCGTCACGTGGCAAATCCTTATTTTGTCGCATCGCAAATAGATGCTAGCGTGCCCGGCATGATTACCAGCACATGTGGCAGAAGTATCAAGCAGGTGATGAACCTGGAATAATAGATGTTACAGGAGATGAATGAACTCAAGAGTGTTCTCGATCTTAATTCGGTTTTGGGGACTATATAGCACATTACAGGGAGGGAGCTATAAAACCTCCCAAAATCTTCTCTTTAACAGCATATTCCCGAAAAATTCAAAGGCTTGCCCCGGACTAAATAGGACTGTAGTGGGTGTTAGCCATGAAATATCTTTGAAAAATGTGTAATATCGCCGTTATCAGCGTTACCGCAGTTATGGGGGAAGGGCGAGAGACCCATAGCTTCCCTAGAAAGGAAGAGGACATCATCATCTCAGCCCAACACAACCACGTCATCAGCTACGACAATCTTAGTGGTCTTCACTACAGCATGTCTGATGCCTTCTGTCGGGCAGCTTGTTAGCCTCAAGATTGAATGATAGCTCTAAAAATGCCGATGATTTTAGCAACTCGAAATCCGATCTCACGACAAAGAAATAATAATGACTAAGAACAATTTTTCAATTAATCGAAATGTAACCATCAGGGGCCATCGAACAAGCCTTCGAATGGATTCCGGGACCTGGGACGCCCTAGGAGAAATATGCCGGCGGGAGGGAAAAACAGTCCATCAGGTCTGCACCATGATTGAAGAGCGGCGAAAAGTATCAAACCGAACTGCTGCGGTTCGCGAATTTATCATTGATTATTATCGGCGGGCGGCCACTGAATCGGGACATAAGAAAGCAGGTCATGGAAGCAGGTTTTGAGTGTTATATGACCAAGCCAATGAACGTGGTTGAAATAACAGGTGCGATCCGTAAGGCGTTGGAAAAATAACGGCTAAAATCAATCCTCTTGGGAGTGTCAAAATGTCTGTTAAGGGTCATTTCCGGACCTTTTCATCAGCTCCTAATCACTTCCGCTTTACCCCATAAAAGCGGACATTTTGTCCATTTTGCTCTTGTTCGGTAAAGGTGGTTGCGTGCCCCCGCAACCAGCGTTACTTGCACCTCTGAGGCATCCCCTCGGAGGTGTTTGTTTTTGTGGGTTTTGGGCTTGTCATTTCCAAGGGTAAGTAGGGCGGCCAGTTCCCCATAAAGTTCAATCTTGAGTTCGCCATCTTTCGGAACCAACCGGACGGCTTCAATAAGGTTACGAATGGCCTCAGTTGCTTCAGCAAGCGAGTTCTCTTTATTGAGCGTCTCAATAAGATTAGTGACTTTATCGCGGTAGATGTCGGCCAGATTTGGATGAAGCCGCGGCTTTGGAGCCGGAACATGGTTGAGCTGTTCTGTTAATTCTGTTTTGCGGGCCTCCAGCTTGGCCATCTCATCCTTTACAGTGTCTCCCCGAACCCCAGCTTTGATTGCGTAAATGATACGGGCCATGTCACGTTCAATTCGTGATAGGTCTTTTTGTAAACTATCTCGGGCCTGATCTTCTGTCGCCGCAAGCCGGTTAAATTCACGGTTAAACTCTGCAACAAACTCTTTGTATGCATCCGGGTGCATCAACTGATCTTTAAGGCCGCCTAGAACGGTTTCCTCAATGGTATCCCGGCGGATAGTCAGGAGATTGTCACAGGTGCCTTTATTGCGGGCAGTGGAGCAGCCGTAGTGATGTTGACTGATTTTTGAAAATCCACCACCACAACTTCCGCATTTCAATAGCCCAGACAATAAATAGCGTGGCCGCCTTGCACGTTCCGATCTTACGCCATTGGTTTTGGTGCTAACTCGGCGATGAGTAGATGACTGCCTTTCTTTGACACGATCCCAGAGGTTTTGATCAACGATCCTGAGAAGGGGAACCCCTTCAATGACCCATTGCTCTTCTGGGTTGGGTCGTGCCTGACGTTTTCCGGTGTTTGGGTCCTTGATAAAATGCTGCCGGTTCCAAACCAATTTTCCAACGTAAAGTTCGTTGTTAAGTATTCCAGTCCCACGCCGCCAGTTGCCGTGGATTGTGGATGGCCCCCAAGTGTTTCCGCGTGGACCTCCTACGCCTTCAGCATTGAGATCGTGAGCAATGGCTCTTGGGGAACGGCCAGAGACAAATTCCTCGAATATGCGAATGATAATTCGTGTTTCTTCGCTGTTGATTTTCCTATCACCTCTGATTGGCGTGCCGTCAGCAGCCATCTTTCTGATGACCGAATATCCATAGGAATTGCCGCCACCTGATTTGCCCTGGCGGATGCGACCTTCAAGGCCACGTCTGGTTTTGTGGGCGAGATCCTTGAGGAACAGTGCGTTCATGGTTCCTTTAAGACCGACGTGCAGTTCGTTTATCTCTCCTTCGGACAGAGTGATGAGTTTAACGCCTGCAAAGGTGAGTTGCTTGTACAGGCCAGCAATATCTTCCTGATCACGGCTGAGCCTATCCATGGCTTCAGCTATAACGATCTCGAATTTTCCAGCACGCGCATCCATCATCATCCGCTGATAGCCAGCACGAAGAGTACTGGCGCCGCTGATGGCCTGATCGGAATAAACTTCAATTACCTTCCAGCCTTCGGCGTCCGCACGTTTCCGGCATTGGTGGACTTGATCGTCAATGGAGGCAGATGACTGTAGATCGCTAGAGTATCTGGCGTAGATGGCAGCACGTGTCATTAAACTTTCCTATTCTGGTAGGGGTCGCCGTATTCGGATTTAAGCTGACTGCGGAGCTCATGGATTGAGCTTCTATATCTGTCTCCCGCAATAGCCTGGTTTGCTTGGATGTAATGGTCTTCGGTTGTAGCTGGATTGATATGACCGAGAAGGGAAGAGGCAATGCCGACATTCTCAGGCGTCATGTCTACGATCCAGGACGCTGCTATATCTCTGAACAGATGTGGATTTATAGATGTGCCGAAGGCGGCTTGGGTTGCGGCGATAACGCAGCCATAGACACCTCTGTTTCGCATCGGTGCGCCTTTGATACCTATCCAAAACGCGTCTATAACGGGGTCCTTGAGCAGGATTGGACGCCAGACTTCAAGCCAGGCATCAACATAGGGCGTGAGTTCGGTAGGCAGGGTGAGCGTCAGGTAGCGATCAGTTTTCACTTCTGAAGGTTCAAAGTCGAGTTGATAACGGTCTTCCACCTTGATCAGGTGTTTGCCAATGCGGATCATGACCAAATTACGTAGCCGTATGGGGCAGTGAACGAGCAAGGCAACCATCAGGGTGTTCCTGTAAGTCAGCGCTTCCTTTGTATCTTTGAGCCACCCATTGTTTAATTTGTCCAATTGGCCGAAGGCCCATTTGGCAATGATTGCCGGTGATTGCATACGCGCTCGTTTGTCACGGCTGGGCTTGCCAAGAAGGTTTAGCTTGGAGATAAGAATGTATAACCATTCCCAATCTTCATCTGGCGCAAATGATCGCAGCGCTTGCCAAAGCGACAGGGTGTAGCTCAAAACGGTACAAGGTTGAACTTGTTCCTGAAGGCAGGCCACGTAGGCGTAAACGGCATCGCGGTGTGCCCGCTCAGACGGGGTAATATCGCGGTTCATGCGATCAGTTGATATTAAGAAACTTAGCCATCGGCCATAGCTCTTGCGAACCCGCATTCGCGTCGAGGGACGCCACAGCGCACTGTTGCGAAGATTCTCATCAAGAACACTGCCTTGGGCCGTTACATTATGCCAAAGTTCCTGATCAACCTCAGGCCATTCGTGAACGTGGAGACACCGTTTAGAGATATTGTCCGTCATGCTGCGTTACTCCCGCCATCATCATTATCGTTGCGGACCTTCCTGACTGATTTTTGATAATGGTCCAGGGCGCTCTTCTGTTCGAACTGGGAGTAGGAACGCATGACGGTGCTGATTTTGTCACCCAGTACATGACTAATGGTCGCGGCATCGCCAGCACAAATGAGATTATGGAATTTACTGGCAAGACTTCTGAACAGGTGAGCATTGACCGTGAGCCCTGTTTCTTGAAAACAATGGCGTTTGATTTGTTGGGAGAGTTCGCCTGGATTACGGTATGTACCATCCATCTTTGGAAACACGGCTGTCGTGGGGTTGGGACATAAGCTCGGTCGTGTGCGATCAATGTAATCACGCACAAACTCAGCAGCGGCGCCATTCAGTTCGTAGCGAAGCGGTTTGTCGTTTTTTACCTCGTCAGCGGGAATGTCAATAATTAGTCGAAGGGATCGCCGTTCTTTGATCCAACGAAGGTGTCGATCTGTATCGAGGTTTGCCAGGTTGCGGATGCGCATGGGGCAAAGGATAAGTATCTCGATTGCGGCGGCCGTTTGAAATAATAAAGCGGCACTTCTGGGTTTTGGCCCAGGCTTCTCTGATAAACGGGAAAGTCGTGCGGGCAGGCCCAGTAATAGTGCAATGTTTCGCCTGTCTTCAAATTGGGCGAGTCGTTCCATGTTCCCCTTCCTGTAGCGGTCTGCCTTCTGGTCAAGCTTTGAGCAAATCCGTTGAAGTTGCTTTAGATGTTCATCAGTAATTTTAACGTGGTGCTTGGCGATCGCCTTAATGCCACTTGCCAGAGTAAAGTTAGCTTCCATGACGGCTCCGTCTTGCCGATCCAACATGAATTGCAGGCCACGTTTGAAATTATCCAACTCAACGACGAAAGCGAGGGAAGTAACGTCGCTGATGGAAACGCCACTTCTAACAATGGCAGATGCCATCATCCGTATCTGGAACCTGCGGTGTTTTATGGTTGCAGGCTCGCAAGGGCGTATAGGGGCGTCTTCATCGAACAGGTCTTTAAGAGCGAGGCGATCACACCACTTGTCGACATCAGCTAAGAAACTTGCCGGAAACTGTTCCAGAGGAATAGTCCATGGTTCTCGTTTGCGTTTCCGAGTCAGTTTCTGAGTTGGCCAGTCAGGAACAGCGTCTCGCATCCTGTTCCAAACTAAAACAGCTTCGCGGGCAACCTTGCTTGGGTCTTTTTGCAGGGTCTCTTCAATGAGGGTCGTTTCAAATTCAGCGACCGTGTTATCCGTAACGGTTTTAGGAGTTAAGTCACGCTCGCTACAGAACCTGAAAAACCGGGAAAGTTTGTATCCCATCATCCGATCCGGAATTGCCTGGTACAAATGGTCAAACTCTGGCGTCATCTTTGGAAACGCGGCCAGACGTTTATTGTTACCGACAGTCAACTTAAGGGCTGCCATGACGGCGCTTTTGACATTCTGGAAATGCTTTTCGCTGACCCTGAGTTGTCGGGGATGGATTTGACGTAATCGTTGGCGCAGCCATTCGGTGTTTGCGGGAATGAGCGCGACATCTTTTTCAATAAACCGGGCCATCGATCTCAGTGCCGAGATCAAATCGCGCCGACGTGTTTTGCTCAGTTCTTCTAAGTTCTGAATTGCTGTGATTACCTCAGCGAATGTTTTTGCTGAGTTCTTGCTTAGATCTTTCTTTTTACTCATCGGGATGACTCCTTCTTGGTCAATTATGGACACGGGTGGACACGGGAGCAAACCAGTGCCGATTCGGGAGACCGTAGCACAAAAAACGGTCACGAATAGCTGCACGCCGTTCTCCCGACAACCCTGTAAGACATTGAAAATATTGGACATATGTGGACATCTCTGTTCACCAGTTCAGGTGTTCGCGGATGAACAAATCCAGGTCTCTCGGGCGGATGCGCCACTGTGCACCGAGCTTGGCTGCCGGTAGTGTTTTGGCATCAATCCAGCGGCGAACTGTTTTCTCGGAAACGCGGCAGATGGTGGCGATATCCTTAATTATCAGTAGGTGTTCTAATGGTGGTGCCATTGGATCTATCCTTATCAAGTTGATTTGGAGAGGGTAGAGTTGCCTTACTTGTCTTTACGGCTTCAACGGCTGCTTGACGAGCCAGCAAACGAGCAATATCTCGAAGTACGTTTGCACCTCGTTCTTTAGCTTCTACTCGTTGATTGATCTCACCGGGCACCGATTGCCATCCTCTTCCATTGAATTGGAGGATTATGGCAGTTTGGAGCTGGCGTTATTACGGACGATGTATTCTTAAGATTTGCGTGATTTAACCGTCCGTTGACATTAGGTCAATTACGGTATCGATGAGATCGCGGGGCAATGGTTTCCCATTAATCACCTCGGAAATCTGACTGCACCATCGATAAAAAGGGCTTGTTCGCCCAGTTTCTTTGTAACCATGGCTATCACCCGTTTTTCCAGGAATATTGCCTGTAGCTGAATGCCATATGGCAACGAGTTCTCTGATTAAGTATTCAGCAAATGGGTCAGGTCGGCCTTTAGGGGAAAAATGCCTTGAAATACCGGGGATGTCGCTGAGTTTGTTTAAGTCCCCATGGGAGGTATCGACCAAATATCCATTTTTGCTGTGCATGGCTTTGGCAATAACATCAATGTCGATAATCTTACTGAGGTGTGCTTTCAGTTTATATAAATCTCCACCTTGACGATGCATGCCCTTATGGATGATATCTTGAATGTGGAAATTAGCGTTGCCTAGTTCATCATCAAATTTTGATGCGATTTTGGAAATTCGTTCTATCGTGCTGCTCATCTCGGACAGCGTCGGTGGAAGTCCATGTTCAATCTGTCCAAGATAGTTTCCAACGGCTGTTATAACACTACTCCATATAGCGTCAGGATTTATTAGCTTCGCACCTTTAGCGGTGTGTTTTTCTATCTGTTCAAGTAAAACAACTTTATGCTCGTTCAGATTTACAAGAGTTTCTTCCTCAGGGGATTGAGGGGGACATCCATCCTTAGGTAAATGGACTCTTCGAAATTGCCCCGGCCCTGATATGCTCATCCGTCCTTTTGGCATCGTGTGGCTCGCTATAATTGAACTCAGTATTATAATAACTCAGATGTATACTAAATGTAACTTCTGGCAATGCTATGCTCATGGAGTAAATCTTCGACGTTGCACAGTGAAAGTGGAAACCTGACGTACATCATCACAGCCAGGTTGATGACCTCGGGTGATGTTTTGAAATAGCGGAATGCCTCTCATTCTTGCCGGAACGAAAGGTTGCGATGCTACCGCAGCTTAACCTATACGCCGACAGATGAGTTGCTCTTACAACTTGAATTCACGTTTGATTAAAATTATAAATCTTACATATAATTTCTGTAAAGATATAAAGAAATTTGAGGAAAGGGATTCCGTTCATGACAATGAGAGGAATAACGTATGTAATTGTATTGATTTCGACATGTGTTCTATCAATCTCAAGTGGTATTGCTCAAAACACAGCACCCAGTCAAGCAGCCAAGGTTTCACTTTCTGGCTTTGTCAATAATGCTTTGGCATCAATGGGACTTCCGGAAGGAACCAAAATTCCAGGGCTTAGCAATGCCGATGATCTGCAATTGGAAAATGTTACTCAGGTCAGCTCGAACGTAACCACAGCTAAGGTCTCTATCCGGAAAATCCCGTTTGATATCACAAGTTATAAGCCGACAGGGAAGACGTCTGAGTTAATTGTCATTGGTGCAGATGGTCTTGAATTACACAAAATCATTCCCGGCCTCGACGGGACTCCTCTTGGCGCATTGGGAAAAATGGAAAGTGCTGCCTTTGTGTATGTGCCTAAGGAGCTTGCCGGAGTTCAGTTTGGTCTTGCATCAAATTCAGACGGATCTTCACCTGTTCCTCAAATTGTCAAAAATATTCTGGGACCAAATTCTCGCGGTGTAAATTTAAGTGAGGGTATGAACTTCCTGGCCTCCGCCTCACTACAAAATTTTCCTGGCGAGATTAAAACTCTATTCAGATCTGCTGGTCTTACAATAGGCAAAAAAATCATACTCAGCGGCACGGTCAGTCGGAATATATTCAAAAAATCCTTTAATAAAACCCCCATTACCGCAGGCAATACCAATCTGGCCAGCGCGTCTCAAATGAAAAACAAGATAAATGCCTTGATTGCAGACTACGGCAAGGATTTCCTGTCAGAGCTAAAGATCAGAGGTAATTTACAATCTGACATTAAGGCCGGACTGCTGGATATAAAGGATAGCAAGTACGTAATTCAAGGAGCAGAGGAATCAAAGAGTATTTCCTTTGGTATATCAGCTGATACGGCATCCATTGCAAAATTGGCTTTTCAGAAAGTCCTGATAAGCTATGACCCTGAAAAAAGACAGGTTATCTCTGAAGGTTCCATTGAGCCTGACACCTTATCAAAAGTGTTCGATTTTGGCGGTCTCAAACTTGATAAAATTGATCTGGCTTCAGTTAATTCTTCCGGTGATTGGCAGTTCATACTAAATGCTTCCGGAGATTTGAATGGAAAACAGATTTCTGCCGTTTTTGAGAATTCAAAATCGAAGGAAAATCAGTTTGAATTACAGGCGACACTAACGGGCGGCACCAAAGGCATTACGGCGACAGACGTTGTCGGCCGCAAGGTTCCGGGTTTTGACGAGGTTGCGTTGAGCAAGGTTGTGGTCTCTCGCGGTCGTCTTGTTGCTGATCTTTTGTTTGGCTCCAA
>JABJHA010000010.1 GCA_018662005.1 Rhodospirillaceae bacterium
CCATGTATTCCAACTGCAATTATTTCGGCGTCAGCCTGAATTTGGAAGCGTTTGAGGAAACCGGGGATCAGGCGTTGGCTTTGCTGACCGAATTCTGGGCCGAGGCGACCAAAAGCCGCCTCAAGGTCGTCATTGAAGGTATTTCGGATCAAGCCCTTATCGACAAGGCCCAGCAATACGAGGTCTTTGCCCTCGATGGCCCGATCATTGCGCCTGATCAGGAAACAATGGCTTAAAGCCTTAAATCAGTTTCCAAATATGCTGTTGAAGGGCACCGAATAAACCAGCATCGCTGATTCTGTTCCCGGGTTGGTATCACCCAGACTGGCGTTAGAATAATGGGATACGGCGAGGCCTAAGCGCGAGCGGTCATCAAATCGATAGGCCACCTCAAGCTGCGAGCGGAATTCCACGAGGTAATCCAGATCAAGTTTTGAATTGCCGCCGGTGTATAAATGCGGAGCAAAACTGGGAGTCACGACGAAACGTCTTCCTAAAAACACATCGATCAGAACCCCCGCACCTAAAAAGCCCTGACCCGTTGATGTCCCGGCCAGTGCGGCAAAAGGCTTGAACATCCAAAGCTTGGTATCAGAGCGATATTCCAGACGGAACTCAGCACCCTGTTCTTTTTGCCGGTTCCAGTCATAGGATCCGGCGCTGAAAGAAAGAAAATCCGGGTCGTCGGCAAAAGCCGGAAAAGAGGCACCCACGCCTGAGAACACGGCAACTGCCAGCATCAGTGTTTTAATGAATTTTATCATTGGCCCTCAAGCGCTCCCGTTAATCTGGGCGGCATCATAAACCTTGGTGATCGAGAAGGAAAGAGGGCGGTGCTCAAGATCTGAACCGATCGGTAGCCTGAACAAGGGCGCGGCGGATGCCCGGTTCCAGTGCCGAATGACCGGCATCATTGACGATCATGGTTGTCACCGCATTCGCCCCCCCGGGCCAGTGGCGGGCCAGCTTGTCGGCGCTGACCGCAGGACAGATGATATCGTAACGGCCCTGCACGATGATCGCCTGTAGACCATCCAGTTTATCAAGATTGCTGATGATGAAGTTTTCTTCCAAAAACATGGAATTCCGGAAGTAATGCGTTTCAAGGCGCGAGATTGCCAGTCCGCCCATTGTTCCGCTCGGGGGAGTATCACGGTGTGGCGGGGCGCTCTGGGCCAGGCTTCCAGGCAGTAACGTGGAGCACAGGCTTTCAAAACGACTCCACGAGGTCGCCGCCGGCAGGTGAATTTTGGGATCCGGGTCGATTAACCGACGCCAGTAGGATTCCATTAATTCGTCTTGTTCTTCGGCGGGCAGGAAATTTTGAAAATCACGGTGTGCTTCAGGAAAAATCGTCGCAATGCCATTGATGAACCAGTCAAGCTCGGCGGCGGTGCCAAGGAAAATGCCGCGCAGAACAAAACCCAGGCAACGATCGGCATGGGCGATGCCGTAAGCCAAAGCCAGGGTCGAACCCCAGGAGCCGCCAAAAACCAGCCAGCTGTCGATCAGTAAATGTTCACGCAGGGCCTCTATATCGGCAATCAAATGGTTGGTTGTGTTGTTTTGGGTATTGGCATACGGGGTACTTTTTCCACAACCGCGCTGATCAAACAAAACAATCCGGTAGTGGGTGGGATCAAAAAAGCGCCTGTGGGTGGGGCTACATCCGGCGCCGGGACCGCCATGCAGGAAAATCACCGGATGGCCGTCAGGATTTCCCGACTGCTCCCAGTAAATTTGGTGGCCGTCACCAACATCAAGCATACCACTGCGCATGGGGTTCAGGGCCGGGTAAAGGTCGGTATTTTCCAGTTTGGCGTCCATGGCCGTGAGTATAAGGCACATTGCTTGGACAGTCAGCCCGGCTTCGGATAAAACCAAGGCTTCATAGACTCCAACAACGGGACCAGCGATATGAAAGCACGTGTTAAATGGGTCGAGGATGTGATGTTCGTCGGCGAAACACCAAGCGGCCATGCCATTGTTATGGACGGATCGCCTGAAGCAGGCGGTCGTAACCTGGGCGCCAGACCTATGGAAATGCTGCTGCTTGGCATGGGTGGATGCAGTTCGTTTGATGTCGTCGGTATCCTGAAAAAATCACGCGCTGATATTGTTGATTGCGTGGTCGAGCTTGAAGCCGAAAGGGCGGATGACATCCCCAAGGTGTTTACCCGTATCCACGCCCATTACATTGTCAGTGGCCATAATCTGAAACCGGCTGTTGTGCAACGGGCAGTCCAGCTTTCCGTCGAGAAATACTGCTCGGCCTCGATCATGCTTGGTAAAACCGCTGTTCTCACCCACGATTTTGAAATTATCGAGGTCTAGATTTGCGCATCCTGCTGGCCCTTTACTTTCTGTTTTTTGGTGTCGGGCTGGCAACGGCTGGTGGTCTGGTTGATGGTGGAACGGCAACGGTTACAGGCGTTGTTGATGGCGACACGGTAGTGCTCGATACGGTCATTGAAGGCTCAAAAGAAGTTCGACTGGTGGGCATTCAGGCCCCTAAATTGCCGCTTGGACGCCAGGATTTCAAGAAGTGGCCGTTGGCCGACGGCTCCAAGGCAAAACTCGAAGCCCTCGTTCTTGGCCGTGTGGTGACGTTAAAATTCGGCGGTCGGCGTATGGACCGCCATGGACGACTACTGGCCCACCTTTTTGTCGGGAAAAATACATGGGTCCAGGGGGCGATGCTGTCCTCCGGCATGGCCAGGGTCTACAGCTTTCCTGATAACCGGACCGCTGTCGCCGACATGCTGACCCTGGAAGGGGAGGCCCGCCTTGCCGGGCAGGGAATCTGGAGCAACTTTTTTTACAAGCTGCGATCACCTGATAATCTTAGCAAATTGATTGGCACCTTTCAGGTGATCGAAGGTGTTGTTCATGACGCGGCCACGGTGGGCAAGTGGACGTACCTTAATTTCAGCGATGACTGGCGAGAGGACTTCACCATAACCATAGACAAAAAAGCCCTGCGTCTGTTCAGCGGCAATGGCCTTGACCCCTTGCTTCTGAAGGCGAGAGCTATTCGGGTGCGCGGCTGGCTTAAAAAACGCAATGGCCCGATGATCGAGGTTACGCATCCCGAACAAATCGAAGTATTGGGTGATGGAGCCATAAACCGATAAGATGATGGCCATGCACATGATTAAAAAAATTCTTCTCAGTCTTGTTCTGACGCTGCCGCTTTTTGGCGTCGGCGCCTGTTCGGTCAATCCGGCGACGGGTAAGTCGAGTTTCACCGCCTTTATGTCACCTGAGAAAGAAAAGGAAGTCGGCGCCAAGGAGCATCCGAAAATTATTGAGCAGTTCGGCGGGGTCTATGACGAACCTGAACTGGGATTTTATGTGGCTCGCGTCGGCGCCAGTCTGGCGCGATTTTCGGAAATGCCGGATCTGGATTACACGTTCACCATCCTTAATGATGAAAAAGTAAACGCCTTTGCCGTTCCCGGTGGCTATGTTTACATTACCCGCGGCTTGCTTGCCATCGCCACAGATGAGGCGGAAATGGCCGGCGTCCTGGCCCATGAAATAGGCCACATCACAGCCCGTCATACGGCCCAGCGATACAGCGCCACCATGGCCACCAATATCGGCCTGCAGGTTCTGGGTGTGCTTGGCAGTGTTGCCGGTGCGCCGACCGGGACCGGCCAGTTGGCATCCTTTGGCGCGCAGGCGGCGTTGAAAAGTTATTCGCGCGAGCAGGAGCTGGAATCCGACGAGTTGGGCGTGCGTTATTTGAGCCGGGCCGGTTACGATCCGGACGCCATGACCGGCTTTTTCCATAAATTGCAGGCTCACAGCGAACTGGAAGCGGCCATGCAGGACAAGAAAGACAAGTCGGAAGGTTTCAACATTATGTCAACCCATCCGCTGACGTCTGAGCGCATTACCGAGGCCGAAAGACTTGCTGCCGAAGCTGATGCAAACGGAACGTTACGTGGAGAAGCAGCCTTCGCCAAGGAAATTGACGGACTGATTTTCGGTGATGACCCGAAAGAGGGTATTCGGCGTGGCCGGGTTTTTGAACACCCGGAGCTAGGCATTCGTTTTGAAGTGCCCCCCGGGTTCACCATGACCAACTCGCCAAGCAGCGTTATCGCCAAAGACGGAAACGGGGCAGCGGTGATTTTTGATATGGCCCCGGCCAAGAAAGTTCGTGAACTTGGCGGTATCAGCAAATATCTGTCCACCATCAATATCAATGGCTTCAGATTCAAGGATATTGAAGGCCTCGACATTAACGGTATGAATGCTGTCACCGGTACTGCAAAAGTTGGTGAGGTGGATGTGCGGTTGCTGGTTATCAGCAAGAACAGCGATCAGATTTTCCAGCTTCTGTTTCGCACCGAACCCAAAAGGACGGCGGAAATGGCGGTTGCTTTCAGACGCACGACCTATAGTTTCAGGCGCTTGAGCGACGATGAAATCGCCGCCATCCATCCTTTAAGAATTCGATTTGAAACGGTTGGCGAGGGCGACACTGTCGAGGAAATTGCAGCAAGGATGCCCATGGAGAAGTTTAATCTCCGGTGGTTTGAGTTGCTCAATAACATTAAAGCGGGTGATGCCCTGAAGCCGGGCAGTCAGGTCCGGGTCATTTCCCAATAATGAGCACAAAAAAAGGCCCGAAGATGATCTGCGGGCCTTTTCAATGTATATCTCACCAACAGCTTTAAGCTGCCGCCGGTTCCGGTTCGGGTTCGGGTTCGGGTGGTGGCGGGGCTGCAGCGGTTAACAAATCTTCCAGTTTTTCGGTAGCTTTTTCAGGGTCTGTCTTTTCGACAGCGGCGACTTCGCAAGCCAGACGGTCGAGGGCAGATTCGTAAATCTGGCGCTCACTGAATGACTGGTCGGGCTGGCCGGTGTTACGGTGCAGGTCTCGCACAACCTCAGCAATGGCGATGGGGTCGCCGGAATTGATCTTGGCTTCGTATTCCTGGGCACGGCGGCTCCACATGGTGCGTTTGACACGGGCCCGGCCCTTCAGGGTGGTCAACGCATTTTCCATTACTTTTTTGGAACTCAATTTGCGTAAGCCCGACACACCGGCCTTATCCGTCGGTACGCGAAGGGTCATCCTGTCGCGGTCAAACGAAATAACGAATAGCCTGAGCTTGTGTCCTGCGTATTCCTGGGTTTCGATATTGACAACCTTGCCGACACCGTGGGTCGGATAGACGACAAAATCGCCCGGGGCACACATCAATTCCTTAGCCATATTTAACCTTCTAATTCTAACTGTAACCGTCCAGAAACCAGGGCCGCAAAATTCCGTGCCGGTCATGGCGCGGATTGAAAAAAGGATTTTTGGAGAGTCCTGGTCTTGCCTAAAGGGCAGACAGTGATTTCAATTATTGATGACGTTTCGTCGTTTTATTCTCTTAAATGAGTACCAAACAGCCAAAACCGGCCAGGAATTCTTGGCCGGAGAAGCTAATATAGCACATTTTTATGAAAAAAACACCCCCACAGGGTGGTTTAAAGGGCCTTTAGTCGCCCTTGCCCGGGTTGGGGCTCAAAAGTTCGGCCTTGTTTGGCTTTCCATCCCATTCGGCGGCGTCCGAAGGTGGCACGCCCTGGCGGGTTATATTGGGCCATTCAAGAGAGTACTTGGTATTAATTTCCAACCATTTTTCGATACCGTCTTCCGTATCGGGCAAAATCGCTTCGGCCGGGCATTCGGGTTCGCAAACACCGCAGTCAATACATTCATCAGGATGGATGACCAGGAAGTTTTCACCTTCGTAGAAGCAATCGACAGGGCAAACTTCAATACAATCCATATGTTTGCACTTGATGCAATTTTCGACGACAACGTAAGTCATGGAAATCTCCGATAAGGGGTCTTAAAAAAAGTTGTTAGTGGGTTATGAAACGTCTGTACCGTTTAAGTCAAGCTGTTCAAGCACCCGTTTTCGCGCCTCGCCGCTTTCGCGGTCGGGAACGTAGATCAATCCACAGACCCGGCGCACCAGATTGGCTTCAAATTCATGCAGGATTCCATCGGCATAGGCGACCTGCCACAGCATTTCAATCATCCGCACCCGGTCTTCGTGGTTAAAGCTGTCCTTGATGACGCGGGTAAAGCCGTACAGTTCGACGGACTTGGCCACGGCCTCGCGGGCGGCGAGCGTCAGCTCATCTGCCTCGGCTGGCTGAAGGTCAAAATGTTCGCCAAGCAACGCCGTAACCGTGGCGATTTCGCCCTCGTCGGCGTGGCCGTCCATGCAGGCGGCTTCCATCAATAATGCGGCGGTGGCCAGCTTTAGCGTCTCGGCGTCGGCGGTGATTTCGGCGTCCTTGCCTTGCCTGCGTCCAAGAAGGGATTTCAGTTTGTTAATCATGATCGCTTGCCTATCACAGCGCGGCACAGGAAAACAAGGGCGTGCTCGTTTTTCCTTGTTTGGGAGAAGGTCTTTGGATTATTTCTTTGAGCTATGACAAAAGAACACGCTCCCTCAACGCTCAGGAACCGCGATCCCATACTTGATGTGCTCAAGCGTGTCTTGCCCAGCGAAGGTCTTGTCCTGGAAGTGGCCTCGGGTAGTGGCGAACATGCCAGCTATTTTGCGCAGCACCTAAGCAGTCTTACATGGCAGCCCAGCGCCAAGGACGCCGATAATCGCGCCTCAATACGCGCCTGGGCAGAAGATATCGGTAGTGAAAATCTCCTCGACCCTGTCGATCTTGATGTCCTGATCCAGCCATGGCCGCTTAAGCAGGCTGCCGCCATCGTTTGTTGTAATATGGTTCATATATCACCGTGGTCGGTGAGTGTTGCGCTGATCGCAGGTGCCGGGCGAATATTGAGTGCCGGTGGGGTGCTCTATCTATACGGCCCCTATAAGATCAATGGCGCCCATACAGCACCCAGTAATCAGGATTTTGATGAAAATTTACGGAGCAGGGATCTCGCGTGGGGAATCCGTGACCTGGAGGACGTCATCACTGAGGCCGCCCTCCATGGACTGGCCCACGTTGAAACCGTCGCCATGCCAGCCAACAACCAGTCGGTTATTTTCACACAGACTTAAGCCGGTTTCGTCTTCCGCGGGCCAGGGTGTTGAGAAATTCAACGAATACGGAAAACGCCATCGCCGCGTACAGGTAGCCTTTTGGAATGTGGAAACCGGCACCGTCGGCGATCAGGGTGGTGCCGATTAGCAACAAAAAGCTGAAAGCCAGCATTTTGACCGTCGGGTGACGCGAGACGAAGCCGGTAACCGGCCCAGAGGCCAACAGCATAACAACCACCGCCAGAATCACGGCGGTCGACATAATCAGCAAATCGTCAACCATGCCGACAGCGGTAATCACGGAATCGATAGAAAAGATAATATCGAGCACGGCGATTTGCACTATCACCGCGCCAAAGGCAGCGTGTTTGCCTTTTTCCGGTCCGGCTTCCTCATCGCCTTCGATGCTCTCGTGAATTTCACGCGTCGCCTTGGTCAGCAGAAACAGGCCGCCGCTAATAAGAATGACGTCGCGCAGGGATACGGCGTGATCAAGTACCGTAAACAGGGGTTCGGTCAGGCCGATTATCCAGGACAGGACAGTTAGCAGTATCAACCTTGTTCCCAAAGCCAGGACAATACCAATGCGCCGCCCATTATCGCGTTGCTCGGGCGGCAGGCGGTCAACGAGGACGGCGATAAAAATCAGATTATCGATGCCGAGCACGATCTCCATTACCGTCAGCGTCAGCAGGGATATCCAGGCGTGTGGGTCGGTCAGGAGTTCGATCATCGGTGCCTTGTCCTTTTTATGTGATCAGGGGTGTGATTTTTAATCATGGTCACGCAATTTGTCGATGGCCCGCCGTTCGGCCTTGGTTGGGCGACCGGCACCGGGCTCGCGCTCGGCGACGATTTCTTTTCGTCGGGCCCTTTTCTTTTCGGCAGGCTGGGGTGGTTGAAGGTCTTCGTACAAGGTCACGGCCTCGCTTGCAGGACCGCGCCGGGTGCTTAAAGACACAACCTTGATAACCCGGATATCGTCATTCTTGGGGAAGGTCAGTTTGTCGCCAACTTTAAGTGTCGCGTGGCCTTTGCGGATGAATTGATTGCCCAGCACCAGCTTTCCCGACGCGCACAACCGGGTCGCCAGGGTACGGCTCTTGAAAAACCGTGCATACCACAGCCATTTGTCGATGCGCAGGGTTTCCTCGCTCATCGCGGCAAGGCCAGTTCTTTCAGTTTGGCGAACGGCGAATGGGGATCGTAGTGAACTTTCTTTACCGGCTTGGTCTTTCGGGATTGCTTTGGCCTTGCCTTGTTTTTACGGCGAATGGAAAACTGTTCGCCATCTTTATGAAAACCGAGCTCGTCCAAGATGGCGCTCATATCTTCGGCCCCGCACCCGGCCAATGATTGCAATTGGCTGTCGATGGCAAAAGGCCCCTTTTTACCTAAGCCCCAGGCATGGGCGGCGATCCGCTCAAGAATATCAAGACGAAGCGCCAGCCTTCCTGCCGGGCGGTAGCCGATGGCAGCAAGGTAACCTTGCGGGAAATCATCCGTCGGCAGGGATACCCTTCCCGGATGGGGAATGTCTGGCGGCTCTTTTAAGCCATTGGACAGTGCCCACAACAAGCCCAGATAACCGGCCGGGGCGGGTTTTAACAGGCCAGGCAGATAAACACTGGCCCGGCCAATGACGATGCCAAGGGCCCGCAGAGTTTTGCGATCCTCCCGGCCGAGGGCCGCAATTTGCTTTTCTGCTTTTGCTCGCGTCAGGCAGCCAAGGTTTTCGGCAAGCTGGAAAACGAGCCCTTTGGCAGCACCACCGAGGGTCGCCTTGCGGGCGATGCTCAGGGGTTTCAGGAGATCGTTGAATTTGCCTTCAAGCCAGAGCGTGAGCCGCTTGTGGATACGGGCGCGGGCCGTCGTATCGAGCAATTGCGAGACCAGCACGTCGACATCCGGCGACAGCGGTTCCGACCCTTGTTTGAGGCGGGCAATGGTGAAGCCTGCGAAAACAACGTCACCTTTTTCGCTTAAGGAAATCTTGCTATCAGGGGCTTGTTCCAGGTTTTGGATACGGGTTTGGATTTCCGGGCCAAGGGCCTGCCTTGCCGCTTGCAGGATCGATTTATCAGCGGCGTCGGCAATGAAGCAGAAACCGTCAAGTTGCCCGATCCCGTGCCCTTCGACCATCACCGTACCGTCGCGACTGACGGCGGCGAGCATACCCGCAGGGTCGCGCAGACGTTTAACAAGAACCGCGGTACGTTGATCAACGAAGCGCTGGGTCAGGTGCTCGTGCAGGGCGTCGGACAGGCGGTCCTCAACGGCGCGGGTGCATTCCTGCCAGTGACCGGCGTCCACCAGCCAGTCGCCATGGTGGGCGACATAGGTCCAGGTGCGGATGTTTGCCAATCGGCCGGTCAGGGTTTCGATGTTGCCGTCGATGCGGTCAATTCGCTGCACATGATCGGCGATCCAGTCTGTTGGTAATTTGCCGGCCACAAGATGACCATAGATACGACCAAGCAAACTGGCATGGGCGTCGCTCATGACTTTCCTGAAATCGGGAATCTGGCAAACATCCCATAGCAGGGCGACGGCGGCTGGGCCTGTCGCCATGGCGGCGATGTCATGATCGCCGGCCAATAGTGTCAGGGCCGCCTCGTCGTCGGCCCCACCGGCCCGTATCAGGCCCGGCAGTTCCGGGGGCATGGCAAGCGAGTCTTGCAGGGCGCCAAGGGTGCGCATATCCGGTTCCGGGTTGCGCCAGTAAATCAGCTTAATGGGTCGGAAGCGGTGTTGTTCGATGTCTTCGATGGTTTGCGGATCAGGGACCGTGGCATCGCCGGTCAGACCGAAGGTGCCGTCATTCATATGGCGTCCGGCGCGTCCGGCAATCTGCGCCAGTTCCGGCGGACTTAAGGGCCTGGAGCGTTTGCCGTCAAACTTGCGAGTGGCGGCGAAGGCGACGTGATCGACATCCATATTCAGGCCCATGCCGATGGCGTCGGTCGCGACAAGGACATCGACCTCGCCTGCCTGATACATGGCGACCTGGGCATTGCGGGTTCTGGGACTTAAAGCCCCCATCACCACCGCCGCCCCGCCCCGGTGGCGGCGCACTTGTTCGGCGATGGCGTAAACGTCGGTCGCCGAAAAAGCGACGATGGCGCTTTGCGGGGCGAGCCTGTTGATCTTGCGCTCACCTGCGTAGCTTAAGGTTGAAAAGCGCGGTCGCTGGTCAAAGGCAGCTTCGGGCACGAGTTTTCTGATCAGCGGCCTGATTGTTTCGGCACCCAGAAACAGGGTTTCCTCGCATCCCCTGGCGTGCAGCAGGCGGGCGGTGAAGACATGGCCACGTTCAGGGTCGGCGCACATCTGAATTTCGTCGACAGCGAGAAACGCGACAGGTTTGTCCAGCGGCATGGATTCAACGGTGCAGATAAAATAACGGGCCCCTGCGGGCAGGATCTTTTCCTCACCGGTAATCAGGGCAACAGCGGCTGCCCCCTTGGCGGCAACGGCGCGCTCGTAATTTTCCCGCGCCAGCAAACGCAGGGGAAAACCAATGATCCCGGAGCGATGGGCGAGCAGGCGCTCCATGGCGAAGTGGGTCTTGCCGGTATTGGTTGGGCCGAGGACGGCAAGGATGCGGGGCTGATTGTTCATGGCGTCTTGGTCAGTTTAACGTGCTGTCAGGCATTTTGACCATAGGCACGAAAGCGACGGGCAGGGTAGTGCGAAAATGGACTTTACCGTCGTCCTGTTTGACCCCCACTTTCAAAAGCTGTGTTGAATATTGTGGGCCTACGGGCACGACCATGCGACCGCCTCCTTTAAGTTGTCTGCAAAGGGCCTGGGGAATGCTAACGGGCGCTGCGGTTACCATAATAGCGTCAAACGGCGCTTCTTCCGGCCACCCCTTATAGCCGTCGCCATGGCGAACCTTGACGTTGTCGAGGGAGAGGTCTTTGAGTCGCTCGGCTGCACTTTCGGCCAAGGATTTGACGCTTTCCATGGAAAACACAGAATCGGCGATGCCTGACAATACAGCGGCCTGATAACCTGATCCGGTGCCGACCTCGAGCACCCGGTCCGTTGGTTTCAGGTCCAGCAAGTCGGTCATTACGGCAACAATGTAGGGTTGCGAAATGGTCTGGCCGAAACCAATGGGTTGGGGGCGGTTGATGTAGGCTATCTTTTTCAGCCCCGGCGGCAGAAACTTGTGACGCGGCACATGCGCCAGCGCCGCCATGACGGTATCGGAGAAACTTCGCCGGCCGGTATAGGTCTCGGTCTCCAGCGCGTTATCCTGGATTTCGCAGAGTAACCGCTGCTGCATCTCGTCAATTTTGTTTCCGGTCATCGGTAAAAAATTCAAAGTTTTCAAAACGGGACTTGCGTCCATGTGGATTCTCGCACATATCTCCCGCATATAATTTTTTTTCAATCGGTGAGTGGGGATAACAAGGACGTTATGGCTAAGGAAAAATTTACATTTCAGGCGGAAGTCAGCAAGCTTCTCGATATCGTCGCGCGTTCATTATACAGCCAGAAGGAAATTTTCCTGCGCGAACTGGCTTCAAATGCATCAGACGCCTGTGACAAACTGCGTTATGCCGTCCTGACCGATCCTTCCCTAAGTGATGGAGAAGGCGATTTCAGAATTATCCTTGGCGTCGACGCCAAAGCCAAGACCCTGTCCATATCCGATAACGGCATCGGGATGAGTCACGAAGAACTGATTGAAACCCTGGGCACCATCGCCAAATCTGGCACCGAGGCTTTTCTGGCCCAGGCAAACGCCAATGCGGAGGCTGAAAAGAAAGGCAAATCCAAGGATAAGGATAATGTCTCGCTGATCGGCCAGTTCGGGGTCGGTTTCTATTCGGCCTTTATGGTTGCCTCCCAGGTTGATGTTTTGACCCGCAAGGCTGGTCAGGAAGAGGCTTTCCTGTGGAGTTCGGACGGCAGGGGTGAGTTCACCATCGAAACCGCCAAGCGCGACGGATGCGGCACCACCGTGACCCTGCACCTGAACAAGGAAGACAAGGAATACCTGGACGAGCCGCGCATCAGCCATATCATCAAGGCCCATTCGGACCACATCGGCATTCCCATTATCTTTAAGGATGGCGAGCGCGAGGAAACCCTGAATTCTGCTTCGGCCCTATGGACGTTGCAAAAAAGCGAGATCAAGCCCGAACACTATACGGAATTCTACCATCATGTAGCCCATGCTTTTGATGAGCCGTGGCTGACCCTGCACAACAGGGTCGAGGGCGTGATGAGCTACACCAATCTGTTGTTCATCCCAACAATGGCGCCATTCGATCTGTTCACGCCGGAACGAAAAGGCCATGTCAAACTGTACGTTAACCGGGTTTTCATCACCGAAGATTGCGAAGGACTGTTGCCGCCTTACATGCGCTTCCTGCGCGGTATTGTCGATTCCGAAGACCTGCCCCTGAACATCAGCCGCGAGATGTTCCAGCATGACCCGCGTCTCGCCAAAATAAAAACCGGCCTGACCAAACGGGTATTGACCGAACTGAAGAAAAAGGCCGAGAAAACACCCGAGGAATATGCCGCATTCTGGGAAAATTTCGGGGCTGTCCTCAAAGAAGGTATTTATGAGGATCAGACCAACCGGGAGAAAATTCTCGAGGTGTCGCGTTTTCAGACGACCGCATCCGATGGACTGCGCAGCCTGTCTGACATCGTCGCCGATATGAAAGAAGGCCAGGACGCGATCTATTATATTACCGGTGACAATCTTGAGACGGTTCGCCAAAGCCCGCAGCTTGAAGGTTTCCGGTCGCGCGGGGTCGAGGTCTTGTTGATGACCGACCCGGTCGATGAATTTTGGCTGCCTGCTGTCGGTTCTTTCGAGGACAAGCCCTTCAAATCGGTAACCCGGGGTGGTGCCGACCTTGATAACATCAAGGAAGAAGACGCTGACAAGGACACCAAAGACAAAAAGAAGAAAGATAAGAAGCAGGCGCCGGGAATTGACGAACTGATCGCCTCGTTGAAAATTTCATTAGGTGACGCGGTTAAGGATGTCGCCGTTTCCGAACGCCTGACCGACAGTCCGGTTTGTCTGGTTTCCGGCGAAGGTGACATGGATATTCAACTGGAAAGGATGCTCAAACAACACAAGCAACTGGACCAGTCAACGCCGCGCATTCTTGAAATCAATGCAGATCACGCACTCATCGTTAAGCTTGCCGGACTGGCCAAAGAGGGTAAGGGCAGCAGCGACGAGATCAAAGAAGCCGCCTTTCTGCTGCTTGATCAGGCGCGTCTGGTAGAAGGCGAGACCCTGTCCGACGTTGCCGAGTTCGCCCGCCGCATGAGCTCGATGATGGAACGTGGGTTGGTCTGATGAGCACATGTCCCTGCGGCTCCAGCCTTCAATTTGAAGCGTGCTGCGAACCTTTTATTGCGGGAAAGCCAGCGCCAACGGCCCTCGCCCTGATGCGTTCGCGCTACACAGCTTATTCCCTGGGCAACAAAGACTACCTGATCGAAACCCTGGCCCCCGAAATGCGCGATGATGATGACGAGGAAGACGTCAGCAAAACCGCAAACATGAAGTGGTTGGGGCTTGAAATACGCGATTTCAGCGAAGGCGGGGAAGGTGACGACAAGGGCAGCGTCGAGTTCGTCGCCAAATACAAAATCGGCAATAATGCCGGCATACACCACGAGCGCTCCGGTTTTCGCCGCGAGGGTGATCGCTGGTACTGCCTGGGCGGGGAAATCAACCCCAAGCCGGAACAGCGCATCGCCCAAAAGGTCGGTCGAAACGATCCCTGTCCCTGCGGCTCAGGTAAAAAATTCAAGAAGTGTTGCGGCGCTTAAATAATCCAAACACCCGCCCGTCGACACAGGCGAGTCCTGTAAAAATCAGAATCATGCCAATGATAGCGTTCTGGCTTAGCCTCTCGCCAAGTATGACGATGCCCAGCATGACTGCGCTGACGGGCACCAGGAAGGTGACCAGCAGCAGGTTTGTCGCCCCGGCTTTCGCCAGAATGTGAAAATAGATCAGGTAGGCCACCGACGTGCTAACCAGCGCCATGGCGAGCAATGAGCCCAGGCTTGCCATGTCCGGACTCGCTTCAAGCGGGCTTTCAACAATCAGTGCAACCGGTAGCATGATGATGCTGGAGGCAACCAGCATTCCCGTCGCCGCCACCGAGGTGGGATGGCGGCTCAGGCGGCGACCGTAAATTCCTGCGAAGGAATAACAGATGGCGGCTCCCAGTATGGCGATCTTGCCCCAAGCCTGACCGTCCATGCTGTCCAGGGCGTCCGGGCCGATCAGGACGCTAACGCCGAAAATACCGAAGAAAATGCCGACACCCTTGTTGACGTTCAGTTTTTCGTCCGTGGTCAGCAGGTGGGCGAGGGCGACGGTGAACAGCGGCGTCGTCGCGTTCAACACCGAAGCCAGGCCGCTATCAATATAGGACTGCCCCCAGACGATCAGTGAAAACGGGATCATGTTGTTAAGGCCGCCCATGACGAAAAATTGCCCCCAGCTGCGGGCATCCAGTGGCATTCGTTTGCCGCTCAAATAGACGTAAGCAAGCAGGGCGACGGCGGCCAGTGAGACGCGGCCGGCAACAATGGTCAGCGGTTCAAGATCCCGCAAGACAATTTCGGCAAAGAAAAACGGGCCACCCCATATCAACGACAGGAGCACCAGCAGGAACCATTCGCGCGGGGCCATGGTGGGGCCGCTCAAAGACTTCCCTCCAGTGCCAGAAGCTGGCGCTTGCGCTCGAGCCCGCCGGCGTAACCGGCCAATGTTCCATTGCTGGCGATGACCCGGTGGCAGGGAATAATGATGGCTACCGGGTTGCGACCGTTGGCCGTACCGACGGCGCGCTGGGCCTTCGGCCTGCCAATGTTACTGGCAAGCTCGCGGTATGAAAGGGTGCCGCCGTGGGGAATCTTTTGCAGCGCTTTCCAGACGGCTTGCTGAAAAGTGGTGCCACCGACGTTCAATTTCAGGCCCCTGAAGGCGTCCCGCTCGCCCTTGAAGTAGGCACTGACACGCCCGCGAATGTTAAGCGGGTTTTTCTGTGCCGCTTTTTCATAAGGGCCGAAGCGCTTTAACTGTTGCTCAATACGCTCAGGGTCATCGCTGAATTCCAGAACGCACAGGGCGTCGCCCAGGACCACCGCGGCCATCTCGCCCAAGGGGGTCGAAAAAGTATCGAAAATAAGTTTCATGGTTTTGATTTCCTTTTTGGCGACGGCAACATCGCCCATAAATGCATAGCGGCGTAGGCCCGCCACGGTCGCCAGTTTTCGGCCCGCTCGTCCAGTTCGCGGGCACTCATTTCTAGCCCCAAGGCTTTACACGCGTTGAGTAAACCCAGATCGCCTGTCGGGAAGGCGTCCGGTTCGCCCAGCGCCCGCATGGCGATGTATTGGGCCGTCCACGGCCCGATGCCGGGAAGAGCTGTTAGACGAGCCTGGGCATCTTCAAGGCCTGAGGATACGTCCAGACCCAAATCATCATCTGCAAAGGCCCGGCTTAAACCGCGCAGGGTTTGGGTACGACGCTTGGTCAGGCCGATGTTTGATAAGTCGGCTTCGGCCAATGCCTCAGGGGTCGGGAACAAATGGCTTAGTTCCGAACCGTTGGGATTTTTTATAGGGGCCCCATAGGCTGTGGCGAGCCGACTGGCGAAGGTGCGGGCGGCGGCGACACTGATCTGCTGGCCAAGCACGGCGCGAACGGCAATCTCAAACGCCTCCCAGGCTCCGGGAATGCGCAACCCGGGCCGCGTCTTGATCGATTTTGCCAGCAACGGATCGCGACAAAGATGGGCGTTGATCGCAACACTGTCAGCGTCCAGATCGAACAGGCGGCGGCTGCGTTCGATCACCGTTTGCAAGTTACTGGTATCGGCAAGGGAAACCGTGACCTTAAGGTGGTCGCCTTCGGCGGCATGTTGGACTTCCAGAATGCCCTGTTGTTTTTCGATGGCAATAGTACGCCGGTATGAATTGTCACTGACGCTTTCAACGCCGGGAATGGCGCGGGTTTGTAAAAAACCGATCAAGCGGGGCCAATCATATGGGGGTCTGACGGCCAGTTTCAGGGTCAGGCCAGCGTCATCGCTGCCGTCACGATCTTCGTTCATGCGGCGCAGTTCGCGCGGTGGGCGTGCGTAGATTTTCTGGAATGTGGAATTAAAGCGGCGGATCGAGCCAAACCCTGCAGCCAGGGCGATGTCGGTCAGCGGCAGGGCCGTCTCGTTGACCAGTTTTTTGGCGAACAGGACCCTACGGGTTTGCGCCACTGCTTTTGGTCCGACACCGACATGCTCAAGAAACAAACGCCGCAAGTGACGCTCGCCGACACCCAGACGGGCTGCCAGATCGTCGACGCTGGAGGTGTCCAACGCCCCTTCGTTAATCAACCGCAGAGCCCTGCTGACAGTTGTCGAAACACCGTTCCAGGCGGGGCCACCGGGGGCGGCTTCCGGGCGGCATCTCAGGCAGGGCCGAAAACCGGCATGCATGGCGGCGGCGGCATTTTCAAAGAACTGGCAGTTTTTCTGCTTGGGCGTGATTGCGGGGCAAACAGGTCGACAGAAGATACCCGTCGACACCACGGCCGTAAAAAAACGTCCGTCGAAACGCGGGTCACGGCTTTTGACGGCCCTGTAACAGGTTTTAGAATCATATTCCATGGTTCCAGTATATCCTTAATCAGGATTTTGACTGGCCATTTTCGGACATGGACTAAAGTTTAAATTAATTGATGGTGATGCTGGCCGCACCCAGGATTGCGCCGGTGGCGCGGGATTGGATAATAACGGCGCAGGCATCGCCGCTGTCATCAAGCGGCAGGGACAGGCTTGTTTTATTGCCGCTCCAGGAACCAATTTTTTTGACGGACCTGACGACATTGCGATTGGTAATGGATTTGCCGGAATTCTCGCCGCGTTTTACGCTGGTGGTGTGCTCCTTGTCATAAATCACCATGTGGATATCGGCGTTGAGCTGCCGGTTCGCATCCTCGAGCAAGACCTGCACCGCGCTGCCGTTGCGCTGCAAGTGCACATCGACAGTGGTCAATTTACGGGCTTCCTTGATTTGCCTGGCGATGGTCTGGCGGTCAGACCCGGTTCCCTGTAGAGTTCCCTGCACGACCATTTGCGGCGTGTAGATGTAGCGCAGATCCATATATTGGGCGTAAGTACGCTGGCGGCTGGTGTTGGCGGCACTGGAATAGGGGTCCTTCCAACCCAGATTATCCCAGTAATCCACATGGAAGGATAACGCCAAAATACCCCGGCTTTCATCCAGAGCAGCCAGTTCACCAAGATAGGCATCAGCGGGTGGGCATGAAGAACATCCCTGGGATGTGAACAATTCGACCACGGTCAGGGGTTTGTCCGTGTCTGCGACGGCCATGGAGACGGGCAGTGACAGCGAGACGGCGATAAAGAAAATGAGAGTCGAAAATTTTTTTAACCGGTAAATCATCGCTTGTTGATAAACTGCCTGCATAAAATATGCTAATCACAAGCAATCACATACAAGTGAAGGCGTTTAAGGAAATGACAGACCAGCAAGACCTTCTTGGTAAAATCCGCGACGCGGTTATTGGCGATGACCATCTCTTTCGCGGGCCGTTCGGGCCCAGACGATTGACCTACGCCGATTATACGGCGTCAGGCAGGGCGCTGGATTTCATCGAAGATTACATTCGCGACCGGGTCTTGCCCTATTACGCCAACACCCATACGGAAACCTCACTGACAGGCTTGCAGACGACCCATTACCGGGAGCAGGCGCGCGCCCTTATTCGCAAATCTCTTGGCGCCGATGAAGAATACGCGGTCATTTTTTGTGGTTCGGGGGCGACCGGGGCCATCAACCGGCTGATCGATATTCTCAATATCCGGATCCCCGCCAATCTGGATGCCCGCTTTGAGCTGTCAAAAAATATTCCCGCCGATCAACGCCCCGTCGTTTTCATCGGCCCTTACGAGCATCATTCCAACGAATTGACATGGCGTGAAACCATCGCCGATGTGATCCCCATCAACGAGGATGCCGATGGCCAGATAGATTTAGAATATCTCGAGCAACAACTCGAAATTTACAAAGACAGGGACCTTGTGATTGGCAGCTTTTCGGCGGCCTCTAACGTCACCGGCATTATTTCTGACCGGGTCGGGATTTCAGCTTTGCTAAAGGCCCATGGCGCCTTGTCGTTTTGGGATTACGCCGCTGCCGCGCCCTATGTTGAAATTAATATCACCGGTGATGCAGATATTCAGGCCATGGACGGCCTGTTTATCTCGCCCCATAAATTCGTCGGCGGTCCGGGCTCGCCGGGTTTGCTGGTGATGCGTAAATCGCTGATGGAAAATCAGGTTCCGGCTCGTCCGGGCGGCGGCACGGTCAGTTACGTTAACCCTAAGGAACACGTTTACATCGACGATCATGAGCACCGTGAAGAAGGCGGCACCCCGGCTATTATTGAAAGCATCCGCGCCGGTCTGGTTTTTCAGCTCAAAGATCGTGTCGGGGTTGATTTGATAGAAAAGCGTGAGGAGGAATTCGTCCACCGCGCCCTGAAAACCTGGACTGCCAACCCCAACATTCAGGTTCTCGGCAATCCTGATCTTCCGCGTCTGGCGATCATCTCGTTTGTTATCCGCCACGGAAAACTGAACCTGCATCACGACTTTGTCGTCTCCGTCCTCAATGACCTGTTTGGCATCCAGTCCCGTGGCGGCTGTTCGTGCGCCGGACCCTATGGGCACCGGTTGCTGCATATCGATCTTGATCAGTCCCGGGCCTTTGAAGACAGTATCGTCGAAGGCTGTAACGGCATTAAACCCGGCTGGGTACGGTTAGGGTTCAACTACTTCTTCTCGGACACGATTGCAGATTACATCATCGAGGCCGTCAATCTGATTGCCAAGCATGGTTGGAAACTGCTGCCACAATATACATTCGATCCGGGTACCGGGGTCTGGCGTCATCATAACGTTGCCGATCTTGCGCCGATGGGGCTGGAAGAACTGGATATTTTCAATCCCGCCTCATCAGGGGGGGAAACCGTCAGTGAAGACGCCCTGGCGGGATACCTTGAAGAAGCCCGAACCATCCTCGAGCAAGCAGACGCAACCACCAATAGCCCCGCAGAATCCACAGGCCCTCTTTCCAACAGTGCCGAAACCCTGCGCTGGTTCCCCCTGCCCGAAGAATTCCATCAGGGCTGGATGTGAGGGGGGGGGCTTTTAGCCCTTACCCATATTCCTCAAAACGTACTGCAAGATGCCGCCTGCCTTGACGTATTCGATTTCGTCCAGGGTGTCGATGCGGCAGGTCAGGGTGACTTCCTCTTTGACGCCGTCAGCATGGTGGATATGAAGGGCGACGTCCATGCCCGGGGTCAGGCCGCCGGAAAGTCCTGTAAGCTCGAAGGTTTCCGAACCGTCCAGCTTCAGGGTCTGGCGGGTCATGCCGCCCTTGAACTGCAACGGAAGCACACCCATGCCGACCAGATTGGAGCGGTGAATGCGCTCGAAGCTCTCGACGATGACTGCCTTGACGCCCAAAAGGCGGGTGCCCTTGGCGGCCCAGTCGCGGCTTGAGCCGGTGCCGTATTCCTTGCCGCCAAAAACAATCAGCGGCACGTTTTCATCGGCGTAACGCATAGCCGCATCGAAGATGCTCATCGCGTCACCCGAAGGCATGTGGCGGGTGACGCCGCCTTCAGTGCCCGGCGCCATTTCATTGCGGATACGAATATTGGCGAAGGTGCCACGCATCATCACTTCGTGATTACCGCGCCGTGAGCCATAGGAGTTATAGTCTGCGGGCGCGACCTGGTGTTCGTTCAGGTAACTGCCGGCCGGGCCATCTGTAGCAATGCCGCCAGCCGGTGAAATGTGATCGGTGGTTACCGAATCACCGAGAATGGCCAGTGGACGGGCACCGCTAATATCGGTGATCTCGGCAGGGGCGCCACTAAGGCCTTCAAAGAACGTCGGGTGCTGGATGTAGGTTGAACCCGGCTGCCAGTTGTAGGTTTCCCCTTCGGCGACAGAAATTTCCTGCCATGCCTTGGGTCCCTCCGAAACATTGGCGTAACGCGCCTTGAACATTGCCGGGGTCAGGGCCTTATCGATGGTTTCGCGAATTTCGGCGTTCGACGGCCAGATGTCCTTAAGGTAAACCGGGTTTCCTTCGGAGTCTTTACCAAGCGGATCGTGCCCCAGATCCCGGGTCATGGAACCGGCCAGCGCATAGGCGACGACCAATGGCGGCGAGGCCAGGTAGTTGGCTTTGACGTGCGGGCTGATGCGGCCTTCAAAATTGCGATTGCCGGACAGTACCGCGGTGGCGACGAGGTCTTCCGTCTCGATTGCGCTCGCGATCGGCTCGGCCAATGGTCCTGAGTTACCGATACAGGTTGTGCAACCAAAACCGGCGATATTAAAGCCCAGGGTATCGAGATGATCCTGCAATCCCGCGGCTTGCAAGTAATCGGCGACAACTTGTGATCCCGGGGCCAGCGATGTTTTGACCCAGGGTTTGGAGCGCAGGCCTTTTTCGGCGGCGTTGCGAGCCAGCAGGCCAGCGGCGACCAGCACCGAAGGGTTGGAGGTATTGGTGCAACTGGTGATGGCGGCAATGACCACATCACCGTCTTTAAGGTCATGGTCCGATCCGTTGACGGCAGCGCTGCGCGGTGCGTCAACTCCGGCCATATCCTTCAGGGTCGCCTCAAAAGCGCCGGCAGAAGCATTGAGAGAAATGCGGTCCTGTGGTCGCTTGGGTCCGGAAATAGCCGGCTCAATGCTGGCGATATCAAGCTCCAGCGTGTCGGTGAAAAGCGGCTCCGGGGTGTCGGCGTCACGCCACATGCCCTGGGCCTTGGCGTAGGCTTCGACCAAGGCGACACGGTCCGGCTCGCGCGAGGTGAATTCCAGATAGCGGATGGTTTCCTGATCAATGGGGAAGAAACCGCAGGTGGCGCCATATTCCGGGGCCATGTTGGCGATTGTCGCCCGGTCCGGCAGGGACAGGCTGTCGAGGCCAGGTCCGAAAAATTCGACGAACTTGCCAACGACGCCCTTTGCTCGCAGCATCTCGACGATGCGCAAGACCAGATCGGTGGCGGTGATGCCCTCTGACATCTTGCCCGTCAGTTTGAAGCCGATAACTTCGGGTATCAACATGGACACCGGTTGGCCCAGCATGGCGGCCTCTGCCTCAATGCCGCCGACGCCCCAGCCGAGCACGGCCAGTCCGTTGACCATGGTGGTGTGGCTGTCCGTACCAACAAGGGTGTCAGGGTAGGCAACCGAGCCATCCTCGCCGCCAGTCCAGACGACCTGAGCCAGATGTTCGACATTGACCTGATGACAGATACCGGTTCCCGGCGGTACGACGCGGAAATTATCGAAAGCGCTTTGTCCCCAGCGCAGGAATTCATAACGTTCCTGATTGCGCTTGAACTCCATGGCTTCGTTTTTTTCCATGGCGTCGGCAGTGCCGGAATAATCGATCATCACCGAATGATCGATAACCAGATCAACGGGCGATAATGGATTGATTGCCTGTGCATCGCCACCCATGGCGACCATGGCGTCGCGCATGGCCGCCAGATCGACGACGGCGGGGACACCGGTAAAGTCCTGCATCAGCACCCGGGCCGGACGGTAGGCGATTTCGTTGTCGGAGCGGCGGTTGTCGAGCCAACGGGCCATGCCCTTGACATCCTCAACAGTGACGGTGCGCCCGTCTTCCCAGCGCAATAGATTTTCCAGCAGCACTTTCAGCGAAAACGGCAGCTTGGAAATGTCGCCGAGACCCGCCTCGGCGGCGGCCTCAAGGCTGTAATAATCATAGGATTTTCCGGCGGCGTTGAGGCTGCGGCGGGTTTTCAGGGTGTCGGTTCCGAAGGTGGTCATGGTTCGGTCCTTAAATGTCCGGGAAACGGTTGCTTTCGATAATATACTTTTGCATTGAAGTCCACGTCTACCAGTAGGAAACTTGATCCCGCACAATGAAATAAAGCATCTCGGGTTGACGTTAACGTCAACTTCCACTTGACTTTAAAAACTGCTTGCGGCTCAGTGCCGCCTGTGTTGATTAAAGGGAACCGGGAAAAATAAGTCCGGAACGAAGAAAAAGGACACATTCTACCCTGCGGAGGCTCTAAAAATTAACAATCTCGATACATTTCCCAAGCTGCTGGCTGAAAATGCCCGTGTGCGTGGTTCGCGTCCCGCCATTCGTGAAAAAGATTTCGGTATCTGGCAAGCCTGGACCTGGGCCGAAAGTGAAAAAGAAATCCGCGCCCTGGCTTGTGGCCTTGCGGCATACGGGTTTGAAAAAGGCGACCGTCTGGCAATCATCGGCGACAATCGCCCGCAGTTGTATTGGGCCATGGTAGCGGCGCAATTCGATGGCGGGGTTCCGGTGCCGGTCTATCAGGACTCGGTGGCCGAAGAAATGCAGTTCGTGCTTGAGCACGCCGACGCCCGTTTCGCCATCGCCGAAGACCAGGAACAGGTCGACAAGCTGCTAGAAATCAAAGACCGCTGCCCCAAGCTTGAGCTCATTATTTATAAAGACCCGCGGGGCTTGCGCGACTATGACCAGCCGTTCATTCATTCCATAGAAGAAGTGAAGGAAAAGGGACGCCAGTTCGACGCCGATCATCCGGGTTTTGCAGAAGAAAAAATTAATGCCGGTAAGGGCAGCGACATTGCCATCATGCTCTATACCTCAGGGACGACGGGTCAGCCCAAGGGCGTGATGCTAAGCCATGATAATTTGATTATCACCGCCCGTAACGGCATTACTTCGGACAATCTGCATGAAGATGAGGAATCACTGGCCTATCTGCCCATGGCCTGGGTCGGTGACAACGTGTTTTCCCTAGGCCAGGCTTACGTGGCGGGTTTTTGCGTCAGTTGCCCGGAATCCAGCGAAACCGTGTTGACCGATCTTCGCGAGATCGGCCCGACATACTTCTTCGCGCCACCAAGGATTTTCGAGAACATTCTGACCACCGTGACAATCCGCATGGAAGATGCCGCCCCCTTTAAACGCAAGATGTTTAAATACTTTATGGAACATGCGCGGCGTGTCGGCACCCGTATTCTTGATGGGGCATCGGTTTCATTGATCGATCGCCTGTTATATATGGCCGGAAACATTCTGGTCTTTGCGCCACTGAAAAATGTCCTGGGGTTTTCGCGTATTCGCGTCGCCTATACAGCTGGCGAGGCTATCGGCCCGGAAATTTTCGATTTTTACAGATCCATGGGCATCAACATTAAACAGCTTTACGGCTCGACAGAGGCATCCGTTTTTATCACAACCCAGCCTAACGGCCAGGTTCGCGCCGATACGGTTGGCAAACCGGCCATCGGTGTGGAAATTCGCATCGAAGACAATGGCGAGGTCATGTTTACAGGCCCCGGTGTCTTCCAGGGTTATTACAAGAACGATGAAGCAACTGCCGAAGCAAAGGTGGACGGTTGGGTTCACACCGGCGATGCGGGCTTTTTTGACGCCGACGGGCACCTGAAAATCATCGACCGGGCGAAAGATGTAGGCAAGCTCAATGACGCCTCGATGTTTGCCCCCAAGTATCTTGAAAACAAACTTAAATTCTTCCCGTTTATCAAGGAAGTCGTCGCCTTCGGTAACGAAAAGGATTACGTCGCCACCTTCATCAATATCGATCTGGAAGCCGTCGGCAACTGGGCTGAAAGACAAAACCTGGCTTATTCCGGCTACACCGACCTTGCCGGTCGGGCTGAGGTTTACGATCTGATTCAGGAATGTGTGGAGACGGTCAATGCCGATCTGGCAGCCGATGAGCATTTGTCAGGCTCGCAAATCAAACGCTACCTGATCCTTCACAAGGAACTGGACGCCGATGATGGCGAGTTGACTCGCACCCGCAAGGTGCGCCGCAACTTCATCGCCGAGCGATATGAGGAGCTGATCGACGCGTTGTATTCGGACAAAACCCATATCCCGGTTGAGGCCGAAGTGACGTTTGAGGATGGCCGCAAGGGTGTCATCAAGGCCGATCTGGCAATCCGCGAAGCAGCACTGCACAAGGCCCAACCCATGCAGGAGGCCGGATAATGGATGCCCGCACCTTCGGCGACGTTGTCCTTCGTGTCGACGATGTCTCGCTATCCTTTGGCGGTGTTCAGGCTCTTGCCAACATCAATTTTGAAGTCCGCGATGGCCAGGTGCTGGCCATCATTGGCCCAAATGGGGCCGGTAAAAGCTCGATGCTGAATGTCATCAACGGCTTTTATCACCCCCAGCATGGCACCATTACCTACAAAGGTGAAACCCGCCGCCAGATGAAACCGCACCAGGCGGCCCGTCAGGGTGTTGCCCGCACCTTCCAGAACATCGCCCTGTTCAGGGGAATGTCGACCCTCGATAACATCATGACCGGGCGCAACACGAAGATGCACAAGAACCTGTTCTGGCAAGCCCTGCATATGGGACCGGCCCGTAAGGAAGAGCTTGAGCACCGTGAATTCGTTGAGAACATCATTGATTTTCTGGAAATCGAGCACATTCGCAAAACCCCGGTCGGGCGTTTGCCTTATGGCTTGCAAAAACGGGTCGAACTGGGCCGGGCGCTGGCTGCCGAACCGGAACTGCTTTTGCTTGATGAACCGATGGCCGGTATGAACCTTGAAGAAAAAGAGGACATGAGCCGCTATATCCTCGACGTTAATGACGAATTCGGCACCACCATTGTCCTTATCGAACACGACATGGGCGTGGTCATGGATATTTCCGACTATGTGGTGGTTCTCGATTACGGACGCAAGCTGGCTGACGGCTCGCCTGATGAAGTGCGCTCCAATCAGCTTGTTATTGATGCTTATCTGGGGGTTGCCCATGATTAACACCTGCGAGGCGTCTTCATAATGGAATTCCTGACCGCCATTTTTGTCTCACCGTTTGTCGAGATTTATGAATATCCCCTGTTCTTCATCGAAGTGGTACTGGGCGGCCTGCTGGCCGGTGTCATGTATTCGCTGGTGGCGCTTGGTTTTGTGCTGATTTTCAAGGCCTCAGGCGTTTTCAATTTCGCACAAGGCGCGATGGTGCTGTTTTCCGCGTTGACCCTGGTCGGCCTGATAGAACACGGCTTTCCCATCTGGCTGGCGCTGATCAGCACGATCATCGTGATGATTGTCCTGGCCATGGCCATCGAGAAGGTGGTCTTAAGAAAACTGGTCAACCAGGAGCCGATCATTTTGTTTATGGCGACCATCGGGCTTAGTTATTTCCTTGATGGCTTCGGCCAAACCCTGTGGGGCAGTGACGTCAAGGTACTTGATCTGGGCATTCCCAGCGCGCCTATTGAATTTTCAGGCATTCTGGTCAACCAGTTTGATCTGGTCGCCGCCGCTTCGGCCGGCACCCTTGTCGCCGTTCTTGCCATCTTTTTCCATAAAACACGCATCGGGCGGGCGTTGCGCGCCGTTGCCGATGATCATCAGGCGGCGCTTTCCGTGGGTATTCCCTTGAAAACCATCTGGGCCATTGTCTGGGCGGTTGCCGGTCTTGTTGGCCTGGTTGCAGGCATCATGTGGGGAACCAAGCTGGGCGTTCAGTTCACGCTGACCCTGGTTGCCCTGAAAGCACTGCCGGTGCTCATTCTGGGTGGTTTTACCTCAATTCCCGGTGCCATTATCGGTGGTTTGATCATCGGCATGGGTGAAAAGGTCGCCGAAGTATTCTGGGGCGCTGCCTTCGGTGGTGCTATCGAGGACTGGTTCGCCTATATGCTGGCGCTGGCGTTCCTGCTGTTCCGTCCGCAAGGACTGTTCGGCGAAAAAATTATCGAGAGGGTTTAAGGTCATGTTGTATCGCGAGGCCGGACAATTCAAAACCAGCTACGCCAAGGATCAGGCGATTTTCCCGATCCTGCAGGACCGTATCATGATGGCGTTGATGTTGGTCGTCGCCTTCGTTGCGGTGCCGCTGCTGGCCAGTGAATACTGGTTGTCGACCATTATGCTGCCGTTTCTGGTGTTCTCGCTTGCCGCCCTCGGCCTCAACCTGCTGACCGGTTACGCCGGTCAATTAAGCCTGGGGACGGGTGGGTTTATGGCCACCGGGGCTTTTGCGGCTTACAAACTGGCGGTCGCTTTTCCGGAAATGAACATTATCATCGTGTTCCTTCTTTCTGGCCTTATCACTGCTGCAGTCGGCGTTTTGTTCGGTCTTCCGTCTTTACGGATCAAGGGTTTTTATCTGGCAGTGGCGACGTTGGCCTCGCAATTCTTCCTGGTCTGGATGTTCAACAAGTTTCCCTGGTTCACCAATTATTCTTCCTCCGGCGTGATCAGCGCGCCGCCGCGGGCCGTCTTTGGTGACTTTTTTGTCACTGGTTCATCGGCCAGTCCGATAAATAAATACCTGTTTACCCTGGCCATTGTCTGCGTTTTGGCGCTGGCGGCGAAAAATATTGTCCGCTCTCATATCGGTCGTGGCTGGATGGCGATCCGCGATATGGACATCGCGGCGGAGATCATCGGCATCAAACCGTTGCAGACGAAACTTGGCGCCTTTGCCGTCAGTTCTTTCTATTGCGGCATTTCCGGGGCCTTGTGGGCGTTCATCTATACCTCGAGTGTTGAGGCTTTAGCCTTTGATATTACACGTTCTTTCCAAATATTGTTCATGATTATCATTGGCGGACTGGGTTCCATACTGGGTTCGTTCATGGGCGCGGCCTTTATTGTCCTGCTACCAATTTTCCTGTCCAATGCGCCGACCATGTTTGGTCTGAATATCTCCGTCGATTTGATCAGTCACATGGAATTTATGATTTTCGGGGCGTTAATTATCTTTTTCCTGATCGTCGAACCACACGGACTGGCCCGCTTGTGGCAAATCGGAAAGGAAAAATTGCGTTTGTGGCCGTTCCCCTATTAGGGCACAATTTTGACATGAGTTTAGGGTTTACTTGAGATCAACCGATTTAATCATTAACGTAAGCACCAAGAATATCCAAAAGGGAGGATTCCAATGAGATTTACCAAACTGATCCTGGCCGCTGTTGGCCTGGCTGTTGGCGTTAGCGGCTTTGCCGTTAGTGAAGCCAAAGCAGCCGAACAATTCATTCCGAGCCTGGTCTATCGGACCGGCCCGTACGCTCCTAATGGCACTCCGTTCGCTGATGGCGCTATGGATTACTACAAAATGCTTAACGCCCGTGACGGCGGCATCAACGGCGTCAAACTGGTCGTTGAAGAATGCGATACCGGTTACAACACCGACCGTGGCGTCGAATGTTACGAACGCCTAAAAGGCAAAGGCGAAACCGGCGCGGCGGCCTTTAGTCCGCTTTCCACCGGCATCACCTACGCCATTATCGAGCGTGCCGCGAAAGATAAAATTCCGGTCTTCTCCATGGGTTATGGGCGTACCGATGCTTCTGACGGCCGGGTCTTCCCTTATGTCTTCACCGCACCCTCCACGTATTGGAGCCAGGCTTCGGCTCTGGTTCGCTATGTTGGCGGTGAGGAAGGCGGCATGGCCAACTTGAAAGGCAAGAAAATCGCTCTTGTTTATCATGACTCGGCTTACGGCAAAGAACCGATTGCGACGCTTGAAGCTTTGGCCGAAAAGTATGGTTACACGTTCCACAAGTTCCCTGTTACCCATCCGGGCCTGGAACAGAAAGCCACCTGGCTGAGCATCGGTCGCAAGCTGCGTCCTGACTGGGTCTTCATGTGGGGCTGGGGTGTTATGAACCAGACCGCCATCAAGGAAGCTGCGGCTGTTGGCTTCCCCATGAACAAGTTCATCGGTGGCTGGTGGTCCGGTGCCGAACCTGATACCCGCCCGGCCGGTAAAGCCGCGATCGGTTACAAATCGGCTGCTTTCCATTCACCCGGTTCCAACTTCATTGTTCACCAGGACATCTTCAAACATGTCTATGGCAACGGCAATGGAACGACGACGGATGAACTGGTCGGTGAAGTTCTTTATAACCGTGGCCTGATCAATTCGGTCTTCGTTTCCGAAGCGATCCGTACCGCCATGAGCAAATATGGCAACAAGGCGATGACGGGTGAACAAATCCGCTGGGGCTTTGAAAACCTCAACCTGACCAATGCCAAACTGTCCAAGCTTGGCCTTAGCCGCTTCATGAAACCGATCAAGATTACCTGCCTGAACCACGAAGGCGGCACGCCGCTTCGTATCCAGGAATGGAAAGGTCAGCAGTGGGAATTCGTATCCGACTGGATCGAGCCCATGAATGACATTGTCCGCCCGATGATCGAAGCATCAGCGGCCAAATACGCTGCAGAAAAAGGCATTACGCCTCGTACCTGCAACTAAACCAGGATCAGGATTGGCCGAACCCGCCTGATACAGGGTTCGGCCAATTCGTTCTGTCTGCCCAAAGAAATTTAGCAACGGTTAGTTTACGATGACTGAAAACGGAAGCCCGCTTCTGATTGTTAACAATATCGAGGTCATTTACGATCATGTGATCCTGGTGTTGAAAGGGGTTTCCCTTGAAGTTCCCGAAGGTGGCGTGGTTGCCCTTCTGGGCGCCAACGGGGCCGGAAAATCGACGACCTTGAAGGCAATTTCCAACCTGCTTGGGGCTGAGCGTGGGGATGTTACCAAAGGCAATATTGAATACCGGGGCGAGCGTATCGATAAATTGACGCCGTCCGACCTTGTTAAAAAAGGCGTCGTCCAGGTGATGGAAGGACGCCATTGTTTCGAGCATCTGACGGTCGAGGAAAACCTGTTGACCGGTGCTTATACCCGCACCGACGGGACCAGCGCCATCAACCAGTCGCTGGAAAAGGTCTACCATTATTTTCCGCGCCTGAAAGAGCGCCGCACCTCCCAGTCCGGCTATACATCGGGTGGTGAGCAGCAGATGACGGCAGTTGGCCGCGCTCTTATGGCCAACCCGAAAATGATTTTACTTGATGAGCCGTCCATGGGACTGGCCCCGCAACTGGTCGAGGAAATTTTTGAAATTGTCGACGCCTTGAACAAAAAAGAAGGCGTCAGCTTCCTGCTTGCCGAACAAAATACCATGGTCGCCCTGAAACATGCCGATTACGGCTACATTCTGGAAAACGGTCGCGTTGTCATGGATGGCGACGCCAAGTCGCTTGCCGAAAACGAAGACGTTAAGGAATTTTACCTGGGCCTGAGTTCTGGCGGTCGCAAAAGCTTCCGTGATGTCAAACATTACCGCAGGCGTAAACGCTGGCTGGCTTAAATAAGATGAGCACATTTTACGACGATCTTGAAACCCGCTCTGGCGATCAACGCATGAGCGCCCAGATGACGGCGCTGGCAGATCAGGTTGCCTTCGCCAGGGAAAATGCACCCTATTTCTCCGCTCTTTTTGCTGACGTTGACGCCGCGACTGTCAATACGGCACAGGCCCTTGCCGGTTTACCTGTTACCCGCAAGTCTGACCTTATTGAAGGGCAGAAAAAAGACCATCCGTTTGGCGGGCTTGCTGCCATGGCAAGCGGTGGTCTGGCCCGTATTTTCCAGTCGCCGGGACCGATCTATGAACCCGAAGGCAGGACGGATGACTTCTTCCGCCTTGCGCGGGCTCTTTATGCAGCCGGTTTTCGCAAAGGCGATCTGGTCCATAACACCTTCGCCTATCATCTGACGCCGGGTGGCTTCATGATGGATTCCGGGGCCCGCGCTTTGGGCTGTGCCGTCATCCCTGCCGGTATCGGCAATACAGAGCAGCAGCTTGATGTCATTGCCGATCTGAAACCCGCCGCCTATACGGGTACCCCGTCGTTTCTTAAAATTCTTTTGGAAAAAGCCGAGGAAGCAGGCAAAGACGCCTCAAGCTTTAAGCGCGCCATGGTCAGCGGCGAATATTTTCCGCCACCCTTGCGCGATCAATGGGCCGCACGCGGCTTGCTTGCCTATCAGTGCTACGCAACGGCCGATCTTGGCCTGATAGCTTACGAGTCTGACGCCGCCGAAGGGATGATCGTCGATGAAGGCGTGATCGTTGAAATTGTCCGTCCCGGCACCGGCGATCCGCTTCCCGAAGGTGAAGTCGGCGAAGTTGTCGTCACCCTGTTCTCAAAGGAGTATCCGTTGGTTCGCTTCGCGACAGGCGATCTGTCGGCGGTGATGTCTGGCCCAAGCCCGTGCGGACGCACCAACATGCGGCTAAAAGGCTGGATGGGCCGGGCCGATCAGACGACCAAAATCAAGGGCATGTTTGTGCATCCCGAGCAGGTTGCTCAAATCGTTGGCCGCCACAAGGAAATTGAACGGGCCCGGCTGGTTGTCGAGACCGTCAATGATAAAGACGCCATGACGTTGACCTGCGAAACAGGCGAACAAGGTGAAGCCCTTGAGGCCGCCATCAATGAGACCCTGCAAAGCGTCTGCAAACTTAAAGGTACCGTCAGTTTCGCCGCCCCAGGCTCGCTTCCAAATGACGGCCTGGTGATTGAGGACAAGCGCTCTTACGACTGATTTCCTGTCATCGTCACGGCGGACGTGATCCGCAACCCGTGTCAATCCATCAGGATTGTAACAGGCTTGTGAAATGAAATTCTTGAAAAAACGGGTATTAATTGGTGAATGTCATTTCGCCAACTGAACACCTGTTTTATTTTAGCCTGCGCACGATAAATTGACTGAGCAAGGAGTTTTAAGAATATGGCCGCAGCAACGCAACGTCTGGTATTTCCTGGTAGCGACGGTGATCTTTCGGCAAGGCTGGATATGCCCCCGGGCCAGGCCAAGGCATATGCTTTGTTTGCGCATTGTTTTACGTGTACGAAAGATATTTATGCCGCGAACCGTATTTCCGAGCGCCTGACCCTCGAAGGCATTGCCGTGCTAAGGTTCGACTTTACCGGCCTTGGAGCCAGTGAAGGTGAATTTGCCAACAGCAATTTTTCCTCCAATATCAGTGATCTTGTTTGCGCAGCCGATTACATGCGTGACCACTTCATGGCCCCTTCAATCCTGATTGGTCATTCCCTGGGCGGAGCCGCGGTTCTGGCAGCCACAAGCCTTATTCCTGAAACAAAAGCCGTTGCGACAATTGGCGCACCAGCTGATCCAGCACATGTCGTTCATAACTTTCAGGCCGCCATTGGAGAAATTGAAGCTAACGGCGAGGCCGAGGTTTTGCTGGCCGGTCGGCCATTTCGCATTAAAAAACAATTCATTGAAGATATTCAGCAACAAAACATGGAAGCCGCCGTCAACTCCCTAAACGCCGCCTTGCTGATTTTCCATGCGCCCATGGATCAAACCGTCGGCATAGAAAACGCCGCCCAGATTTTTCAATCGGCAAAACACCCCAAGAGCTTTGTTTCTCTCGATGACGCAGATCATTTGATATCGAGACGAGAAGACGCGGTCTATGTTGCAGACGTTATATCTGCCTGGGCCGAACGTTACATAGGAAACGCCGGGCTGGCGGCAAACCCGGCCCCCGTTGCCAGGCCCGGGACCGTTGTTGTCGCTGAAACGGGAACAGGAAAGTTCACAAACGTCATTGTTACCGGGTCCGGGCATATCCTCAATACAGATGAGCCACAATCTGTAGGGGGGGATGATTCCGGTCCCACACCTTATGATCTCCTGTTATCCGCACTTGGTGCTTGCAAGTCGATGACCATGCGTATGTACGCCGAGCGTAAAGGTTATAAGTTAGGTCGTGCAGAGGTTCGCTTAAGCCACAGTAAAATTCACTCTGACGATTGCGAGGCTTGTGAAACAGAAAACGGCAAAATCGACCGGATACAAACCGAAATTTCCATAACCGGTGATCTGAGTCAGGAAGAACGCCAAAGCATCTTTGAAATTGCAGAGCGTTGTCCTGTCCACAGAACGATCACAGGGGAGATCCTTATTGAGGCAAGCCTGAACGAATAGGCCTCTCAAGGCAGATGCCCCGGCTTTCGGATCAGCAGATTTTTGCATAATCCCGGTTGGCATAGAGAAGAGGCGGGTGCGGCTCTCCCATGAAGATGTCTTCGACTTCACCGAAGACAACGAAATGTGAGTTTATGAGAAGACATTGGCTAACACGGCAATCAAATGCAGCGAGTGATTTGTGGAGCCGTGGCGAACCGGTTTCCATCGGCGTCCAGGTGCCGGGTGAAAATCGCTCTTCATCTCCCCGGCCTGCGAACACGTTTGAAAGTTCGTGCTGGTCTTCGCCCAGAACATTGACACAAAACGCACCATTTTCACGGATAGCTTCCGTCGCCCGGCTTAAGTGATGAAGACAAACAAGCAGGACAGGGGGACTGGCGTCTGCCGAAACCGAAGACATGGCCGTCACCGTAACCCCGCCGCGTCCGGCGGGGCCGTCGGTGGTGACGACATTGACGCTTGAGGCGATACAACTCATCGCATCAAGATAAGTTTGACGAAGCGAAAGAACAGTTTCTTGAGGCTTCACTTTGTGGATGTGGTTCATGACGTCTTCCTCAACCATTTTCAGGTTCTGTCATTTCATTGGCGGCAATGGGCGGCAAGCCCATGGCCATGCGTCCGCTAAACAGCAGTTGCCGTTTTTCCTGCATGGGATGGAAGGTTGCCGCATAACTGTCACGAACCAGCCGTTCTATCACTTGTCCGCGCATGTAACCCGGGCCACCGGATGCTTCCAGTGCTTTGGTTGTTGTCTCAATGACGGCTTTAACAACAATCGTCTTGCGTTTAACGATTTCGTTGGTCAGTTCTTCGCTGGCATCAAAATTCAGATCGTCGGCGATATCGATCATGCTTTGATGGGCGATCTGGGCCGTCGTTAATGCATTTTCCATTTCACCCAACAGGTAGGGTCTTGCGGCGTCGTTGATTTTGCCCTTGGCGTTTTCGCGGGCGTTCTCTGCTGCTTTTTCAGCAATCCCGACATATCCCGATACGATGAGGGGCAGGGCGACAACAAGGACTGTGTTCCAGACCGGGTGAAATTTCTCGGCCGGGCGCTTCAGGCCGATGGCATCATCGGGGACAAAAACATCCTCAAGTACAACACAATGCGATCCGGTCGCCCGCATGCCCATGGCTTGCCAGTTTTCTTCAATACTGACGCCTTCAGCTTTCATAGGAACAGGGAAATGCATGACGATCCTGCCGTCACCCGGATCGTCGTACGGGGCGGATGTCACCAGCACGTTTCCTGCCATACAGCCGCTGGCGAAGTATTTTCGCGCCGAAACCAGATATCCGCCTTCGGTTTTCGTCATTTCGCCGTTCGATCCAAGCCAATCCGTTGCTCCCGTACTGACCAGGACAAGCTCGTTGGATGCGACCTTTTCCAGTAACGCCGCACCGGGATTTCCGCGCATATGGTTCCACACGGCGGCGCTGATGATGTGCTGATGCATTGAAAACGTCAGGGCCGTCGATGGACAATGCCGGCCAATTTTCCTGATGGTGTGGCACATCTCCGAATGGCTTACACCGCCACCACCCAGTTCCCGGGGAACCAGGGCCGAAAACATTTTGTTGGCTTTCAACTCGTCGAAGTTTTCCTGCACGAACAGGTCGTTCTGGTCATTTTCCGTGACCCGGGAAGCGAAACCAGGGCCTAGCTGATCAATAATATCTGTGGTGTTCATTTTTCCTGCATAGGCGTCCATGTCGCCCTCCTTCTGTTTGATGAGAGTGCAATAGACGCCGACGGGTAATTTTTTTATAGTACTAAATCTGTACTTGAATTTGATGCCACCTGAATTAGGCTGGAAACATGAAAGATAAAAATGGATATGGGCAGTTTTGCCCGGTCGCCAAAGCCGCCGAAGTGCTGGCGGTTAAGTGGACCCCGGTTATTATTCGTGAACTGATGTGCGGCAGTTATCGATTCAGCGATATAAAAAAAGGCGTGCCGCTTATGTCACCAAGCCTGTTATCAGCGCGCTTGCAAGATCTGGAGTGGGCCGGGATTCTTCGGCGCAACCCCGCACGAAAAGGCAAAGGGTTTGAATATTATTTGACTGAAGCGGGGGAAGCCCTGCGTCCGATCATTGAAATGCAGGGCGAGTGGGCGCAAAAATGGCTCGAGCAGGATTTGCAGGACAAGGACCTGGACCCGTCACTTTTGATGTGGGATATGCATCGAAATATTGATTTTGATTTCATTCCGCAAGACCGGCGTTTTGTTGTTCAGTTTGAATTTACGGGCGTGCCCGTAAAGCAACGTCGCTGGTGGCTGTTAATGGAAAATCAGACTGTTGATGTATGTCTAAAGGATCCTGGCTATGAAATTGATGTTTTTGTTTCGTCGTCAATTCGCACAATGGCCGAAATATGGATGGGCATGTTGAAAATAAAGGACGCTTTAAGAGCGGGAGATTTGACCCTTGATGGCGCTCGTGATGTTTGTGAGACGTTCCCAAAAGCGCTCAAACTTAGTCATTTTGCGCCAACTGCCGTCTTAAGCCGTCCTTGATTTCTTCGGGCAACTGGTTCCAGTGAATATCCATCAGCGCTTCAACGGATTTCGACATCTGGCTGTTACCCTCTGGTTACACAAAATCACAGTTTCGCCTTATTTCGGGTTAAATGGGTCATAAAGTCGCCACACTCCCCCCTTTAAATACTCCCTATGCCGCATCCCATGCTGCATATCCAGAGACCCCCCTCTCTGGTCCCTCAAAAAGGCGTTTATAGCCTCAACTTGTCGGCCGAACTCAGCTCCCCTGTGGTTCGGTCGACTTTTTCTTTTTCAGCAGGGGCTTAAATAGGATACCTTTTGCGCTCCTCAACCTCTCTGTCCACTTTGTCATAAGAATTTCATGAGCATTTTTTGCGGCCAAGACCTGATCTGTGTGCGTGGTGAGCGGACCGTCTTTAGCGGCCTTGATTTCAACCTGGACGCTGGTGGCGCGTTGGTCCTGATTGGTCCCAACGGCAGTGGCAAGTCGAGTCTGCTCAGGTTGATGACGGGGCTTCTTCCGCAAGCTGGCGGACGTTTAAGCTGGAATGATGAAGCGATCAGCGAAGACCCGGAAGCCCACGGCGGCCGGATGCATTACGTTGGCCATCATGACGCCGTCAAACCGGTTCTCAGTGTTGCCGAAAATGTCAACTTCTGGACGTCCCTGCGCGGCGGCGCGGTTGATGTCATGACGGCCCTTGAAACCTTTGGCATTGCCCATCTGGCCGATGTTCCGGGACGCTTTCTTTCGGCCGGGCAGAAGCGCCGGGTCAATCTGGCCCGCATTGTTGCCGCACCGGCTCCCCTGTGGTTGCTTGATGAGCCGACAACGGCCCTCGACAAGCAAACCATTGCAGAGCTGGAGGCGACTATCTCGGCCCATCGGGCAGGTGGCGGCATGGTTGTCATCTCGACCCATTCGGATATGCATCTTGAGAGCTTTGAGGTGCTCGATCTGGCCGACTATGCCATCAGGCAAGCCTCATGAACGGCTTTCTAGCCATCCTCAAGCGCGACCTGCACCTGGCGACCCGCCAGGGCATGGATAACATGATGGTGGTGATGTTCTTCGTCATTGCCGTGGTGCTGTTCCCTTTTGGTGTCGGCCCTGAACCCAATATCCTGGCCCGTATCGCCGCCGGGGTGATCTGGGTGGCGGCCTTGCTGGCTTCCATGCTGTCGCTGGAACGATTATTTCAGACGGATTTTGAAGACGGCTCGCTTGAATTGCTCAGCCTGTCACCGATTACCCTTGAGGTGGCGGTGCTGGCAAAAGTGGCGGCTCACTGGCTGACCACCGGCCTGCCGCTGATCATTGCAGCACCGCTGCTCGCGGTGTTGCTCAACATGAATACCGAAGGCTTCCCCATGCTTATTCTGGCGCTGTTGCTGGGCACCCCTTCTTTAAGCCTAATCGGGGCGGTCGGGGCGGCGCTTATTTTAGGATCGCGCCGTGGAGGGGTACTGCTGGCGCTTCTGATTTTACCGCTCTATATTCCGGTGCTTATTTTTGGTGTCAGCGCCATTGATGCCGTCATTGGCGGATTTGAAGCCAATGCTCAACTTTTGATTCTGGGCGCTTTCCTGATGGGGGCGTTAGCACTTTGTCCATGGGCGGCGGCTGCAGGTGTCAGGCAAGCCATCGAATGAGTGACAATTAGCAAGCCAGGCGTTAAAACTTCCTTCCCGCAAGCCCCTTTTAGTCAGAGAATTACATGCTACACCGTTTTGCCAATCCAACCCGTTTTCTGCGTATCGCCAGTGTCGTCCAACCATGGATGGCATGGGCGACGGTGCTGCTTGGCGGTGCCGGGCTTTATCTTGGGCTTTTCAACTCACCTGCCGATTACCAGCAGGGCAACAGTGTCCGTATCATGTATGTGCATGTGCCTTCGGCGTGGATGGCGATGTTCTGTTATTCGAGTATGGCCATCGCCGCTGCTGTCGGCTTGATCTGGAAGCACCCGCTGGCCGATGTGGCGGCCAAGGCGACGGCCCCGATTGGCGCCTGCTTTACGTTTCTGGCGCTGTTTACGGGATCGCTTTGGGGCAAGCCCATGTGGGGGACCTGGTGGGTCTGGGACGCGCGCCTGACCTCCATGCTGGTGCTGCTGTTCCTTTATCTTGGCTATATCGCGCTGGTTAATGCCTTTGATGACCCCACCCGTGGCACCAGGGCGTCTTCGATTCTGGTGCTGGTCGGTTTTATCAACGTGCCGATTATCAAGTTTTCCGTCGACTGGTGGAATACCCTGCATCAGCCGGCCAGTGTTATCAAAATGGGGGGCCCTTCCATTGATGCCTCCATGTTGTGGCCGTTGTTGTTAATGGCGGTTGCTTTCACCACATATTATCTGTGGGTGCTGTTAATCCGGATCAGGGCTGAAATTATCGGCAACAAAATCCGCATTGCGCGCTTAAAACAGGTTCACGGTTAAGGACATGAGCATGATCAAGGACTTTATCGATATGGGTGGTTACGGTGCGTACATCTGGCCCAGTTACGGGGTCACCGCCGTGGTGATGATCGTGATGCTGGTTACCAGTTTGCGCGGGCTTCGTGAAAATGAAGCGACACTGCAATCCCTTGAGGTATCAACAGAGGATAAGTCTTAAGTGAAAAGAAAGCATAAAAGACTGACATTCGTCGGCCTGGCGTTGTTGCTGATTGCCGCCGCCGCGGGCCTGATCCTAAGCGCGTTTGAGGAAAGCATCGTCTTCTTCCACAGCCCGACGGATATCGTCGAGAAATCGGTTCCGGCAACGCAGCGTTTGCGGCTGGGAGGGTTGGTCGAGGAAGGCAGTGTTGAGAAATTACCTGACGCGGTGGTTATGTTTAAAGTCACCGACATGGCCAATTCGGTTCAAGTCAGCTACCGGGGCATCCTGCCCGACCTGTTTCGCGAGGGACAGGGCGTTGTTGCCGAGGGGACGTTCAGCGCCGGTGTGTTCACCGCTGATGAGGTGCTGGCCAAGCACGATGAGAATTACATGCCCCCGGAAGTTGCTGATGCTTTGAAGAAATCCGGCAAGTGGGATGATATGAGCGAGGAAATGAAGCGTCAGGGACATGTCCCCGGGGAAACCACGAAATGATTGCCGAAGCCGGACATTTCGCCCTCGTCCTGGCCCTGTTTGTCGCCATTGTTCAGGCGGTGGTGCCGATGATCGGCGCTCACCGGGGTAATGCCGTGTGGATGTCCATGGACAAGCCTTCGGCCATTTCACAGGTGCTGCTGGTTTCTTTTGCTTTTGGCTGCCTGACCTATTCGCACGTTGTTTCCGACTTTTCCGTCGTCAACGTTGTTCAGAATTCCCATTCCCTGAAACCGATGCTCTACAAGGTCGCCGGTGTGTGGGGCAATCATGAAGGCTCACTGCTGTTGTGGGTGTTCATTCTCGCTGCTTTTGGATCAGCCGTCGCTTTGTTTGGTGCAAATTTGCCGCCGACGCTGAGGGCCCGGGTGCTTGGCGTGCAGTCATTGATCGCCGTCGGTTTTTATCTGTTTATGTTGCTGACCTCCAATCCGTTCGAGCGGGTGTTCCCGCCGGCTATGGATGGTCGCGACCTGAACCCGCTGTTGCAGGACCCGGGGCTGGCTTTCCATCCGCCGTTTTTGTATTTGGGTTACGTCGGTTTCTCGATGGCCTTTTCATTCGCCATTGCCGCCCTGATTGAAGGCCGTGTCGACGCGGCGTGGGCGCGCTGGGTCAGGCCATGGACGCTGGCCGCCTGGTCGTTTTTGACGATCGGCATCGCCCTTGGTTCCTGGTGGGCTTATTATGAACTGGGTTGGGGTGGCTGGTGGTTCTGGGATCCGGTCGAGAATGCTTCTTTCATGCCGTGGCTGGCTGGAACCGCGCTGCTGCATTCAGCGATCGTTGTAGAAAAGCGCGACACCATGAAGACGTGGACGATCTTCCTCGCCATTCTGGCTTTCTCCATGAGCTTGCTTGGCACTTTCCTGGTGCGCTCCGGGGTGCTGACATCGGTCCACGCTTTCGCCACCGACCCTGAACGTGGTGTCTTCATCCTGATGCTTCTGATGATTGTCATTGGTGGTTCACTGGTGCTGTTCGCCATGCGCGGCCCGGCTTTACGCAGCACCGGTGTTTTCAAACCGATATCGCGCGAAGGTGGTTTGCTTTTGAATAATCTTGTGATGTCGACAGGTTGCGCAGTGGTTCTGCTGGGCACCCTTTATCCGCTGTTCCTTGACGCGGTTGGCGGCTCGAAAGTTTCTGTTGGCCCGCCGTTTTTTAATTCCGTATTTATCCCGCTGATGGTGCCGATGTTCATGGCCATGGGCTTTGGCCCGTTCCTGTCGTGGAAGCGCGCCGACATCGTACAGGCAGCGCTGCGCCTTAAAATCGCCTTTGTCGTTGCCGGTGTGGCCGTCGCGGCGGCTGTGGCGATTGCTGGCGAGGGCCCGTTCCTGGGACTGGTTGGCTTGGGTCTGGCGGCCTGGCTTATGACCTCGACACTGGTGGAACTGGCTGAGCGGATCAAACTGTTCAAAGAACCTTTGACGACGTCACTGGGGCGTTTGTTGCGTCAGCCGCGGGCCTCGTGGGGGATGACCTTTGCGCATCTGGGTATGGCCATCGCCATTGCCGGTATGGCCGGGGCGGGTGGCTGGAAAGTCGAAAGTATTCAGGTCATGAAGCCCGGTGATCAGGTCAACGTTGCAGGCTATGATTACACTTTTTTTGGCGCGCGTCAGGATCAGGGGCCGAACTACACGATCATTGAAGGAACTTTTCAGGTCACAAAAGATGGCCAGGATGTGGCCACCTTAAAGGCCGAGAAACGTAATTACCCGGTGCGTCAGATGCCGACCACCGAAGCGGCCATCCATTCCCTGTTTTCAGGCGATTTGTACGCGGTTATTGGCGATCCCGATGGTCAGGACGGCGGCTTCGTAACCCGTATCTATTTCAATCCGCTGGTCGCCTGGATGTGGGTAGGCTCGCTGCTGATGGTATTCGGCGGGGTGATCAGTATTTCTGACAGGCGATACCGTATTGGCGCCCCGGCCCGCCGCAAGCGCAAAACTGCAATGGCGGCAAATCCATGAACCGTATGATCTACCTTCTGCCGCTGGCGATCTTTCTGGTTATCGCCGGATATTTCGCCAAGGGATTGACCCTCAATCCGCGCGATATGCCTTCCATGCTGATTGATCAGGAGGTGCCGCCGTTTGATCTGAAGCCGATTAAGGGATCAATGCGGGGATTTTCAAGCGAAGACCTTAAGGGGCAGGTGACACTGGTCAACATTTTTGGCTCGTGGTGTGTGGCGTGCCTTGCCGAACATCCGATGCTGATGAAAATTCACGAACAGAAACTTGTTCCCATTTACGGCATCGACTGGCGCGAGAAAGACCCGGAGGCGGGACCTAAATGGCTGGCCCGTCGCGGTGATCCTTACACCCTGATTGGCGACGACCCGGAAAGCAAGGCGGCAATAGCTTTTGGCGTCACCGGTGCACCGGAAACCTTCTTCATCGATAGGCGCGGCTTCATCCGTTACAAGCATGTCGGCCCGATCACCCCTGAAAACTGGGAAAGCACTCTGTGGCCGATTGTCCAGGAGTTGCGAAAATTATGAACAATCATCTTTCCCCCTCAAGCGCCGGGCGTTCGCTACGCTCTCTTGGCTCGCCGCATAAGCGGCGGCCCACGGTCACGGGCTTGGCAGCGCTTGTCGCGCTTGTTTTCGTGCTGCTGGCCCTTGGTTTTTCGCCAGCTATGGCCGTTGAACCGAGCGAGATTCTGGATGATCCGGTGCTGGAAGAGCGGGCCCGGGAAATTTCCAAAGGGCTTCGTTGTGTGGTCTGTCAGAATCAGTCCATTGACGGTTCCAACGCCGATCTGGCCCGGGATATGCGGGTGCTGGTTCGCGAACGGCTCCTCGCCGGTGACAGCAACATCCAAGTGACTGACTACATGGTCTCGCGCTACGGCGATTTTGTCCTGCTCAATCCGCCCTTCAAGGCCGCCACCTACGCCCTGTGGTTGGGACCCTTGCTGATCATTGGTCTTGGACTGTTCGTGGTGGTTGTCTTCTACCGACGCCGTGGCAGTACAGATGTCGTCGAGGCTGTGCCGGTTGCCCTAAGCGATGAGGAAAGTCGCCGCCTTGAAGCCCTGATGAAGGACGAGAGCTAGATTATGAGCGCCGAGGCACTGCAATTGTCGGCCATAGCCGCCGTCCTCGCGCTTGGCGTGCTGGCGATTATGTTGTGGCCGCTTGTTAAAAGGCGGACCGCTGAAAATGCGCCACGCGAAGACTACGACATCAATGTCTATAAGGATCAGTTACTTGAGATCGAGGCCGACCTTGAGCGCGGCCTGTTAAGCGCCGGTCAGGGCGAGGCCGCGCGCACTGAAATCAAACGCCGGATGCTGGCCTCCGCTGACAGTGAAGAGACCGTGACTGAAACGGCCGGGTCGGGATCAAACGGCCTGATGATTACCATCCTGACGGTGTTGATGCCGGTCGGTGCTGTGTTGTTGTACCTCAACCTGGGGAGCCCCGAGCGGGCTGACCAGCCGCTGGCAGGACGGGCTCTCGAGGCGACCACGGCGCAGAGCGAAGAACACAAAAAAATCAGCCAGTCGGCAAATAAGCTGGCGGCTTTTTTGAAAAATAATCCTGACGATCTGCGTGGCTGGACATTACTTGCGCGTACCTATCTGTCGCTGGGTCGTTATCCGGACTCGGCCATGGCCTACGCCGAGGCTTATCGGGTCAGCGAGGAAAGTGCCGATCTTGCTGTTGATTATGGCGAAGCCCTGACACTGGCGGCGGATTCTGAAATTTCCGAGAAGGCGCGTAGGCTGTTTGAAAAAGCTCTCGCCGCCGATATTACCGATGCCAAGGCCCGTTATTATCTGGGTATGTTCAAGGCCCAGCAGGACGACGTCCGTGGCGCCATGCAGGCGTGGATTGATCTGGCGACAATGTCGCCGCCGGAGGCCCCGTGGGTGCCGATATTAAACCAGCAGATTGACCGCGCCGCCCGTGATTCAGGCATCGACCCGGCCTCAATTGCGCCCAGCGCCGAAGCCTTGGCGCTGGCAAAAAAGATTCAGCAAAATACGCAGGCGCCAGCACCAGCGCCGACCACAGCGGATGTCAAGGAAGCGATGGGAATGTCCGAAGGGGATCGCAACCAGATGATCCGCAGCATGGTTGAACGGTTGGCTGGTAAAATGAAAGATAATCCCAAGAACAAGGAAGGCTGGTTACGGCTGGAGCGCGCCTACCGTGTCCTGGGTGAGGTCGACAAAGCCGACGAAGCGGCCGCCCGCGCCGCCCTGCTTCCGTAAAAACTTAACGGCTGGAGTCGGATTCCAGCACCCTGCATATTCTTCTCACCGCGACGATCCCGAAGACGGCTGCGAGAACGCCGAGCAGGGCCGGGAAAATGGCGAGAAGGATCATCGTCGAATTGTTATCCTTCAAGGTATCGATGGATTCTTCCGTTTCCATAAGATCATCGCTGGCGTTTTCTCTGATCAGGGTGATTAAATTGTGGACACTCCCGGAAAGTGTCTTTGCCCTGGAATCAAATTCCGGCATCATCTTGTTTCCGCCAGCAGGCCCTTCGGCGATATAACGGTTCGCCATGATCATACCATGGTCATAAAAAGGGTCGAATTTTTCCGTGATATCATTAAGAAGACCCGTCATTTCAGTCAGATTGACCGTACCGGCGATTTCGTGGGCTTCGGCGACCGCTTTTTTTAAATCCTTGGCGTATAAAGCGGCCTGTTCAAAACCGTCATCCAGGCCATCCAGGCCGCGGGTTGCAGAAATATCGGTCAGGTATTGTTGAACCTGAATGATGTCGTAGCGAATATCATTGACGATACCCAGCAATTTCAAATCGTCGCGGGCGACGCGCTCCAACATTTCATCGGTTTGCTCGAGATAGGGCTGTTCAATGAACAACTGAACGACGGACCACCCGGCGATCATCGAGGTTGAGATAAAGAGAGCAAAAATGATCATGTTCATTTTGGCCCGGATAATCTTGACGATATTGAGAAGATCCTCATTCATCTTCTTTTCTTCCTTCTGGCAACTCTTGGGTACCCTGCGGGGTTTCATTTTCTACCGCAGGAACGGGTTCAGGGTGGCGATTTGCGTCCAGCTTCCGTTTTGCTTCTTCCAGGTCGTTGACCCTGGCCGCTCTTCTGGCGATTAAAACGGTAATAAGTGATCCCCCGATGACAATAGCATAGCCACCAAAATAGATGTGTTCTGTCGTGACCATCTTTGCTTATTGCTCTCTCACGTGTAGGGGGATTTGTTCGGTTTGAAATACGAAAATACAGCTTTCAACGGTGGCTTCTGAAACAGAGCCCGGCAGGACCGGGAAAAACGGCGTGCGTTCAATTTCTCGCCACCTCCCTTGGGCCGCGAGGCTGGCGAGTTTGTCTTTAAAACCAAGGGGTTCATAGACCAGATTGCTTAAGGAAAAGATCAGGTGCCCACCCGGTTTGGTAATCCGGATCATTTCGTCAAGCGACTGGGGCGGTGCGTGTCCGGCAGTCAGAACGCCAAAGGATACAACGGCAGCAAACCGGCCGTCCTCAAAGGCGAGTTCTGTGCCCAACGCCATTTGCTTAAGGTTTGTGTAGACGGATTTTACCGCCGCCTGATCCAGCATCCCTTGGGAAAGATCAATCCCGGCCAGATCAAGGTAGCCCATGTAAGACAGGATCTCGCCCAGTAAGCCGGTCCCGCAACCGGCATCAAGAAGGGTGCCGCTATCAGCGTCAATATGCCGTCCGATCAAGCCTGCGGCGACGGCGGGATTTCGGTATCCGAATGCTGTCAGATCACTGTCGTAACGGGTCGCCCAGTCATCGTATATGGACGTCAGTTCTTCGCCGTTTTGCGCTCCGTAAACCTGGCGGAGAAATGCTTCCCGATCGTCACTGCTCATGAAATCGCGCCCAATCCTATTCCCATACTTTCTTAACCAGAATGCCGAAGGCATTGACATAACCCGGTACGACGACGAAATCATCTTCAAAATTCCCCTCCGTCGCCTTGGTATGGCATTTTTGGCAACGTGCTTTTGAGCCAACGGCCTTGCTGGTGAAAGCGGCGGCGGGAACATCGTCGTGTTTGCGGATAAAGCGCGGTGTGTCGGTAATCTTCATGGGCGGATTGTTCAGATCGACCCCGGCGAGAAACTTCTGGGCCCGCCGGTGCGGGTCCACATCCGAAGCGTGCGCCAAATGATAGTCCGTCACTTCCTTCAATGTTGCGGGCGACAGGCTGGCGTCTTCACCAAAATGATTGGCAAGGTCGGCCAGCATGGCAGCCCATGATTTCGCCGGCAGCATCTGCGGACGGTACAAAAGATGACATTCAGCGCATTCGGTTTTCACCGCCTCGCTGGCAATTGGTGGAAAGGGGCCGCCGGCCATCGCCGGTGAGGCGAGAACGGCAAGCAATCCACAAAGGGTGAGGATACGGATCATCTTATTGCGAGATCATAAAAGTTAGATAGTCGCCCTTTTCCTGGGCCGTGCATTCGCGGCCAAGGACGCTTCTGCAATTGCGGAAGAACCACTTGTCGACTTTTTCCGTATCCGTATAACGGGCAGCATTTTTCGAGACGGCCATGGGGTCGATGACCTTTCCGGCGCGGGTCTCGCCGGTGGCAAACGGTGTTGCCCCGTGGCAGGTGGAACACGAAGGGGTATCGGGCTTGCCCCCTGAATGTTTTGTGGTGAACAGGGTATTGCCAGCGGCAGCAGAAAAACCGGCAAAGGCAGGGTTATCTGCTTTGGCCTGGGCGGTGAAGGCGGCGACGATGGCGTCGCGGGCCGGATTGGCCTGGGCGGCACCAGTGCCAAGGGTGCTAAACAAAACGGCACTCAGGGCGATAGCAAGACTTAACATCTTCATTGGGGTCACTCCTATTGTTTCGGGATTTTGATGTTCTGGTCATCAAAACGGCCGCTGGCGGCGTCCTGATGACAGGATTTGCAATGGGATTTACCACCCACACCTTTTCGTTTGAAAACGTCCGGGGCGATGTCGTCATGTTTGCGAACCCAGTACGGGGTTGCTGAAATCTGGTTGGGTGCTGCGGGTGATACGACGCGAAAACGGTTTGATGCTTCCGTGTCCCATTCTTCGGCAGCGTGGGCGGAAAGATAGGCGGTAATGGCAATTGCCGTTTTCGGGCGAAGGCTGGCGTCCTCGCCAAAATGATCATCCAGACTGGCCATCATGCCTGTCCACGATGCGCGCGGCAGAAGGCTTGGGTGATAAACCTCGTGACAATCGCCGCACTCGGTTTGGAAATCTTCGTTTTCGGCCATTTTGAGCAGGCCCGATGGCGGCATCGTCGAAAAGGCCCATAACAGGGAACCGGCAATCATCGCGAAACCGGCCATAGCGGTTATCGCCGCAAGCGGTCGGGCGTCCCGGTGGGTGGGTGGCTTGACGTTATCGGGGACGCGCTTGTATCCGTCGATCATGGATTTGATCAGGTTTTCCCCGCTCAGGCGGATTTCTGTAAAGACGCCGAAAATATGAAAGACAACCAGGGCCATCAGGACAATGGTCAGGGCGCCATGAATGCCCGCAGCCATATCGCCGACCTGATAATTGGCGGCCCCTGCTAGTGGCCCCTGGTTTTCCTCTCCGCCAAGCACCAAAAGACCGCTTAAGGTGATCCCGGCGAGAATGAAAATAAGCGCAAAAATCATCAGCGCGCCCGCCGGATTGTGGCCAATGTAATGGGTTGGGCGCAGGAAAAACACTTCCCGGATATGGGCGAGGACTTCTGCGGGTGTAAAAGTAAAGGTTTCCAGCCTTGAATATTCAGAGCCGAAAATACCCCAGACAAGGCGGAAGATCACCAGCAATACGGTACCATAACCAGCCCATAAATGAACGCCCATCCACCATTCGGGGGACAGGAAACCGGTCATCAGACCGATCACTACCAGGGAGACAAGCGACCAGTGAAACAGCCTTGTCGGCAAGTCCCATACCTTGACTTTGTGATCTTTAATTTCAGTGTCAGACACGGCAAGCGGGGTCCTTATTTATCTATGGCTGGCAAGGTATACATTATAAGCTGAACCACACCTGATGTCCCGGTTCAGGTAGCGTTCATCTTAGAACTCTTACAGTTATCAGAGGGCTCGGTTGAGGGTACTTTGGGCTTTCAGTGGGCTGTGTCTGGAGAGCTGTTTCACAATGGACAAATCAACGGCTGTAGAGGTGTCGCCTGACAATATTTCAGAGCGAAAGAGCGTCCGTATCTGGGACCTGCCAACCAGGGTCTTTCACTGGGTGCTGCTGGTGCTTGTCGCTGTCGCCTGGATATCGTCAGAGGCCGACGGAGCGTTGTTCAACATTCATATCGTTTCGGGAATCATCATTCTGGCGATGATTGTTTTTCGTATCATCTGGGGCGTCATCGGTTCACGCCATGCCCTGTTTACGGATTTCGTCAAGGGCTGGTCGAAAGTCCGCGCATACGCTAAAAACCTGTTCATGTTCAAAGCGCCCTTTCACGCCGGTCATAATCCTGTTGGCGGCTGGATGATCATCGCCCTTCTGGTCAGTCTGGCGGTGACGTCTTTCAGTGGTTTGTTCATATCCGATGATGGTTATTCAGGACCTTTGGTTTACACGGTATCGCCATGGCTATCGAACGCCATGGGTGATCTGCATGAAGGGGTTGCCGGACTGCTTGGTTTCCTGATTGGCTTTCACGTGCTGGGCGTTATCGGGCATGGTTTGATGTCGGGCGAGAATTTGCCGCGGTCCATGTGGAACGGCAACAAATCAGTCCCCGCCGGACGCAATATTTCAAGCATCGCAAGTGTTGGCTGGTGGCGGGTTGCCCTGGCGGTCAGCCTTTCCATTGCCGCTATATGGCAATTGCTACCGTGAAGCACTTTCTTTTCCTCCTCGCCGCCATCTGCCTGTTTACCGGGCAGGCCCAGGCCGATGACAAATCCGATCATGAACGCGCCCGCATGGCTGTCGAAAATGGCGATATTGTTGCCCTGTCCCTGATTCTTGAGAAAGTTGAATCCATTTACGAAGGCTCGATCATCGAGGTCGAACTGGAAGACGAAGGTGATGAGGGCTTCGAGAATGAAGACGATAAGGACGCGGGCAGCAAGCATTTTATGAGCGGCTTTATCTATGAAATCAAACTGTTGACGCCGCAGGGTAATCTTCTGAAACTTAAGCTGGATGCTCGAACCGCAGAACTTATCGAGGTCAAGGGGTATGGTGAAGCGGAGGCTCGCAAAAACATCCAGATGCCGGAAAGGGAGCAAGAACCATGAGGGTTCTGATTGTTGAAGATGAGGTCGAACTGGCCTCGCAGATTGGCAAGGCGCTGCAGGAAGCCGGTTACACCATCGACATCGCAAACGACGGCGAGGAAGGTGAGTTTCTTGGCGAGACCGAACCCTATGACGCTGTTATCCTCGACCTGGGATTACCCAAGGTCGATGGCCTGACGGTTCTTGAGCGCTGGCGCGGGCAAGGAAAAACCATGCCGGTGCTGATCCTGACAGCGCGGGAAACCTGGAGCGAAAAAGTCTCGGGCTTTGACAAAGGGGCCGATGATTACGTCACAAAACCCTTCAACATGGAAGAACTGCTGGCCCGGCTACGCGCCTTGATTAGACGTTCAGCAGGGCTGGCGACGCCCCTTATCGATTGCGGACCGATTCAGTTCGACACCCGCAGTGGCAGGGTCACGCTCGAGGGTATGCCGATAACGTTGACGGCCAACGAGCTGAAAGTTCTCTCTTACCTGATGCATCATCTGGACAGGGTTGTCTCGCGTACAGAACTGACCGAACACATTTACGATCAGGATTTTGATCGCGATTCCAATACCATTGAGGTGTTTATCGGCCGCCTGCGCAAAAAACTCGGGAGCGGGGCCATCAAAACCCACCGCGGTCGCGGCTATTCCCTGTCGCCGTCAGAAAAAGAAACCTGAAGAGGGACTATGACCGGACCTTCCGTCAATCGTCGCTTGATGCTCGGCGCCACATTGTGGATTGCCGTCGCTTTGCTGGTCACGGGCTTTGTGTTGACGGAATTGTTTCGCAATCATGTGGAAATCAATTTTGACGAGGAAATGCATGATCAGCTTGAAGAATTGCTGGCCCTTGCCGCCACGGACGCGGACGGTAACACCATTTTCACCCGTCACCCGGTTGAGCCGCGCTACAACAGGCCGCTTTCGGGCTGGTACTGGGAGATTCTTTCAGCCGGTGAGCCGATCGATAAATCCCGCTCCCTGTGGGATCAGCGCCTGATTCCACCTGAAAAGCTTTCCCGGGAGCGCGAAACGGCCTTCTATCTTATTGGCCCAAGGGAAGAGTCATTGCGTGCCGTTGCCCGTACCTACACTTTGCCTGACGCCAAGGCGCCGCTGACCATTCTGGTAGCGGGTCCTGCTGCCGATATTGAAACGGCGACCCGCGGTTTTGCCGGAATTCTGGCTATCGCGCTTTCCCTGCTGGGGTTCGGATTAATTGCGGCAGCTTTCTTTCAGGTCCGTTTCGGGATCAGGCCGCTTATTCAAATGCGTGAAGAACTGGCCCAGGTGCGGGCCGGTCGGGCGACCCGCATGATCGGCCCGTTTGCGGCTGAAATTGAACCTCTTGCCGATGATCTTAACGGGCTTCTTGATCATAATGCGGAAATCCTTGAGCGTGCCCGCACCCAGGCTGGTAATCTGGCTCACGCCCTGAAAACACCACTGGCTGTTTTGTTGAACGAGGCTAATCACGTTGAAGGCGAGGTCGCCGACAGCATTCGCCATGAAGCGGCGATGATGAACGATCAGATCAATCGCCATCTGTCAAAAGCCCGGGCCGCAGGCTCCCGTGGGGTTCTGGGTGCTCGCGCCGACCTGGGGGAAACCGTCCTCGCTTTGCAGCGCACCCTGATCCGCATTCATGATGAGAAAGATCTGGAGATCACGGTGCACGGTGTGGAAGGGCTGTCATTCCAGGGCGAGCGTCAGGATCTTGAGGAAATGCTCGGGAATCTGATGGACAATGCCTGTAAATGGTCGGCGGCGAAGGTCCGTGTGGATGGCAGACAAGAAGGCCAGTGGTTGCTGTTGAGTATCGAAGACGATGGCCCGGGTATTCCCGAAACGGCGCTTTCGGATGTTATCGACAGGGGCCGCAGGCTGGATGAGACGACTCCGGGTAGTGGCCTTGGGCTCTCCATCGTGCGTGATGTCGCTGAACTCTACGAAGGAAAACTTGATTTATCCCATTCAACCCTGGGCGGACTGGCGGCAAGGCTGAAACTGCCCGCAGGTTAAGCGTCAGCTCCCCACCCCAAGGGGTGTTGTGTTTCAGGTCGGCAATGAGGATAACTCATCAGCTTTATTTTTCCTGGAAGAAAGACTTTTCAGCCATGTCACATTTCAAGACCATTAACGACCTCGACGTCGCGGGTAAACGGGTTCTCGTGCGTGTTGACCTGAACGTTCCCATGCAGGACGGGCGGGTCACCGACACCACCCGCATTGACCGTACCGTGCCGACGTTAACGGAGCTGTCCAACAAGGGCGCCAAAGTCATCGTCATCTCGCACTTCGGTCGCCCCAAAGGACAGGTTGTTCCCGAGATGTCGCTGGCCCCTGTTGCCGAGGCCCTGTCCCTTTCATGCGGCCAGCCCGTCGCCTTTGCCACCGACACGGTTGGCGAGCGCGCTCAAATGACCATCGACGCGATGGCCGAAGGCGACATTGTGATGCTGGAAAATCTGCGTTTTCATGCCGATGAAGAAGCCAACGACAAAGCCTTTGCCGTCAAGCTGTCGAATCTGGGGGATGTTTATGTCAGCGATGCGTTTTCGTGCTCGCACCGGGCCCATGCCTCAACCGAAGGATTAGCGCGCTTGCTGCCATCGGCTGCCGGTCGACTGATGCAGGTCGAAGTGGAATCCCTGGCGCGCGCCCTGGAAAATCCGCAATCGCCGGTCGCCGCTGTTGTCGGTGGGGCAAAGGTGTCGACAAAAATGGAAGTGCTGGGCAACCTCGCGCAAAAAGTCGATGTTCTGATCATCGGCGGCGGCATGGCCAACACATTCCTGTTCGCCAAGGGGATTAATGTTGGTAATTCCCTGTGCGAAAAAGAGATGGCTGACGCGGCCCGCGATATCCTCAGCGCCGCCGAAAAGGCTGGTTGCGATATTGTGCTTCCCGTAGACGCCGTCGTTGCGCGCGAGTTTAAAGCCGGGGCGGAGAGCCAAACCGTCGCCCTGGACGCCATACCGGCGGACGCGATGATGCTTGATGTCGGCCCGGCCTCGGTTGCTGACGTCACGGCAAAACTCGAGCACTGCAAGACACTGGTCTGGAATGGCCCCTTCGGTGCTTTTGAAATACCGCCCTTTGATGCCGGCACCAACGCCGTCGCCCAAGCCGCAGCGCGGATGACGGCCGCAGGCCAAATGACCAGTGTCGCCGGTGGTGGCGACACGGTTGCGGCGCTCGCTCACGCCGGGGTCAGTGATGATTTCTCGTACATCTCAACAGCCGGCGGGGCTTTCCTGGAATGGATGGAAGGCAAGAAACTTCCCGGCGTTGAGGTGCTAAGAAAGTAAATCTTCGTCGCTGCTTTTTTGATCCGGAACATCGGTGATCTGGTCTTGCATTTTGTTGACCAGATTATCCAACATACCACGCAGATTTTCCGATTGCTGCAAAAGGTCTGTGGTCACTTCAAGCGCTTCGCTTGATGACAGGCGGGCGATGTCGAGGGCGACATCCCGCGAGTCCCTGATCAGGGCACCAATATCACGAACGGCCCAGTTGGCTTTGCTGGCGGCGGCGCGAATGGCCTCGAAACGCTGCGCAATGGCATCGGAATTCGTATCCCCGTTTGAACGGGCATCGCCGTTCAGAATGACAAGATTGGTATCGGGGTTTTGTGGCGGCGCGTTGATAACCAGCATGTCCGATTGCTCACCGATCAAGGCGATCAGACTTTCGATAGCACCAATTTTACCTGACGCGTCCGACAGGTTTCTAATCAATGTGCCGGTTCGCTCAGCCTCATCGGCGGCGGCGGTGACGCTTTCGGAAGATCGCGCAACCTGTCTGCTGATTGAAGAAATACTGTCCATGGACATTTCGGTCGCGGCTTCAGGGGCGGGGGCCGGTGGTGCTTCTTTGTCTTTGGCGATCTGTTTTTCGCCGATGTCATCGGCGGTGGCGTCAATGACCTTGCGCAGAAGGGCGACCTCGGCGAGTGCCTCCTTGCCCTTGTCGGCTTCTGCCTTCATGGATTGCAAATCCCGGCGCAGCCATTCCGTTTCGGCGCTGGCGGCGTTTCCGCGTTCGGCGTCGCTCTTTGCTTTTTCCATTTCCTCGCCAAGTTTTCTGGCTTCTATCAGGCTTCCCTTTAAGGCCCAGAAGGCGCGAGCGATGTCTCCGGTCTCATCCTCGTTACCCAGTCCCCAGACGACAATATCCGTGTCACCGCGCCTGAGGCTTTTCGCCGCCTGGGCAGCGGCGGTAACGGGCCCTGATATGGACCGCAACATGGCCAGGCCGAACAACAGTATCAGCATGACGGCGGCCGCGCCGCCCGCGGCGATCAGGGTCCGATATTGTTGACGAAGGGTTGCGCGTCCGGCTTCTGCTTCGACAAAATTGTTGCCGGCAAAGTCGGTGATGGCGTCAACGCTGGGGGCCATGTAGGAAATGATTTCATCAAGACGGTCGCGCGTGTTGTTGGCGACGAGCTTGACCTTGGCGTAGGCGGTAAGCGCGTTGTTAAAGTCGTTAATCCCAAGCTGCAGGGTGCTTTTGGTTTCCGGGGCCATGGGAATGGAAATCAGCAGCCGGTAGAATTCCTTTTGATGGCTTTCAATGACAATCAGGTCCCGGCTTATTCCGCTTTCGACAAAATCGGTGGTTGCGGCCCTGATCGCCATCATCGTTTCATTGATACTAAGGGAATCTAGCGCGCTCAGGGTTTTGCCGATGCTGCGGATGGCCCGGCGCATGTTGGCCTCCAGACCGGTTAAATCGGGTCCCGAATTTTCTGCCTTCTGCCTGGATTTTTCATACTGCTCGCCGTATTGGGCAACGGCCTCACGCAGGGTTGAAACGTGCTCACCCATCGGGGCGGCTTCGGGGCGCTGGTATAGTTCGTCGAGCTTTTGACCCAGGGCAGCAGCCAGGGCGAGATGTTGCTGGGTGGCGGCACGGGCGGCGTCAGAAGTTTGTTTCGACAGATCGCCCTGTTCGGCCCTGATCCGCCAGATATCCCGTTCGATCACGGCGGCGGAAGCGTTAAGGGCGCTTGCCTGGCTTAGCGTTATGTCGGATTTGGTCAGTTCCTTGTCGACATGATTCAGCCCAAAACCGCCACTGATCAGAACAGCGATACCCAACAAGACGAACAACGAGGAACGTGTTGACAGGCCAATCCCGCCCATAAAAGTGCGGTCCTGGAAGTCGTCGGATTCGGGTCCGGACTGACCCTTTACTCTATCACCTGAAAATGGCTCAACGGCCATAGGATGCTCCCGGTTTGCCTTAAGGTTTTCGTCTAACGGACTATTATATAACAGAATCAGGGGCTTGGCGTCAAAACCAAAGACTCTCTTGGCTGTTTAGCCAGCATTTGGCTATTTTGACAATCCGATTCCCTTTTATCGCCATTTATGCCATACTCCATGTTCGTGGCAGAAGGCTACGGGCTCAGCTGAAAGCTGGGCGGTGACATAGAAGTGGCAAAAGGAGGTCAGAATGACAATCATACCGGCTGCGCCGCCGGTTAACTTTAATCTTGCCGTCGAGACCCTTAAACGGACTCTCAGACAGGATAAAGTAGCGGCAGCAGCCTTATCCCAAGCACAAGCACCCCCGGTTCAAGCGGGGCAGGACGATGATATTTCTGGCGTGGGTTCGGATTCGAACCGGGGTCAGCATATCAACACTGACGCCTAGAATTTTTCTCATCCTCTAGGAGTGAGAAGGATTTCTGGTCGCTTGATCCCTTAGGAGGACCGCAGGTTCTTTGGCCCTGCCGTATCGCCTGGTATGACCCCGGGCCTTGGTGGCCAAGGCGTTTGCGGTCCCCGTGGGGGCTGCTTTAAAGAGACCCGGCGCAGGCTTCGGGCCCATTGTTGTGCCTGAATTTCGGGCAAAACAATGATTCTTCATTTCGTTACAGATTCCGTTAACCATTTGAGGTCATGGTAGAGACCATGAGCCAGATATCGAGCATTCCCGCCCGCGCCATCGCGCTGACCAGCCAACGGCCCAAGGGTTATTCGATCGCCGAGCAGGTCCGCAATCGGGCCGCCGTTACCAATCCTAACGAGACGCCCCATGAACGCCGGGCCCTGGGCCGCCTTGACAAGGTGTTGGCAAACGTCAACCCGCCCCGGGCTGATGTCCCGCGCGGATATTATCTGGACATCAAGGTCTAATTCTTCTTTCACGGCATTGATTTTATTTATTTCCATTTCCTGTTAAACTGATATGGAACAGGGGCGAAGCGTGCTCGCTGGCGCACGCATCGGCATTTTGGCGGGGGAAGGTTTTAGGGAATGAAATTAAAAAACATCGTTTGCTTGCTGGCGGCGGGGCTCTTTATTGCCCTGTTTGCCGGTAGTCTGTCAGCACAGGAAACCAAGACCAAAACCAAAATTTTGAAATACGACGCCCAGGGTCGGGTTATCGGCTATCAGGAAAGTGACGTCGATAATAAGGCGAAGAGTAAAAGCAAGGACAAGGCTACGGGGGGGGCCAAAACCTTTAACCCTGACACCAGCTTTGAAAAGGGCGAACTGATTGTCATCAACCCACCCAGGAGTTTTGCCTCGGGCATTCGTTCCATGGGTTATCAGGTTATTGAAACGGTCAAGATTTCCGGACTGAAAATGGTTGTCCAGCGTTTGCGTGTGCCGCCCGGGGTCAGTGTTCCCAAGGCAATAAAACAACTGCGTGGCCGCTTTCCCGGTGTTGAAATTGATGCCAACCACCAGTTTGATCCTTCGGGAAAAGTCGAATTTCCAAAAAAGACCGCACGCGCCCTGATCCGATGGACCAAGGCTCCGGCCAACTGTGGCAAAGGGGTCAGGATTGGCATGATCGACGCCGGTGTCGATGTCACCCATCCGGCCCTTAAAGGGCAGAAAGTCGTCTACAAGTCGTTCCATAAAGCGGGCCGCAAGGAAGGCCCTAAGGATCACGGTACGGCGGTCGCCGGCATCATGGTTGGGACGCCCGAATGGGGCGGCCTTCTGCCGGGAGCTGAACTGCGCGCCGCCAACATGTTTGAATACAATGAAGAAGGCCGAAAGGTCGGTAACGCCATCGGTCTGCTGAAAGCCGCCAACTGGCTGATTAACGAGAATGTTCACATTATCAATCTCAGCGTCGCTGGCGCGGACAACAAGGTCCTGCGGCGGATTTTCCAAAAAGCCCTTAAACAGAAGCTGGTGTTGGTCGCAGCCGGCGGCAACTGGGGCCGTGCGGACAAACCGGCCTATCCGGCCGCCTACAAAGGCGTCATCGCGGTGACGGCGATCAGCGATCAAGGCCTGATCTATTCCAAGGCCAATACTGGAAAATACATCGATTTTGCCGCCCCCGGCGTTAAGGTTTATACGGCGGCCCCCGGCGGCGGCGGGCGCCTGCAAAGCGGCACCTCATTCGCGACACCGTTTATCACGGCCCTGATGGGTCTGGAAATCGCCAAAGGCAACGCCAAGACAGTCTCCGCCCTGGACGCGCTGTTAAGGAAAAATATTAAAGATCTGGGCCTTCCTGGCCGCGATGACGTCTTCGGTTGGGGTTTCGCCCGTCGTAAACCGAAGTGCTAATCTTTAAATAATTTAAGAAAGTCCCATAAGCGACCGAGCGAAGGCGCGGGCTTCAAACGGTCGCATATCGTCAACGCCCTCGCCGACACCGATGGCATTGACGGGCAACGCGAATTTTTCAGCCAGGGCAACAACGACGCCACCCCGCGCGGTGCCATCCAGTTTTGTCAGCATCAGGCCACTGACATCGACAAGGTCTTTGAATACCTCAACCTGGGAGTGGGCGTTCTGGCCGACGGTGGCGTCGAGCACCAGCAGGCAGTCGTGGGGGGCGCTTTCGTCAATTTTACGGATCACCCGGATGATTTTTTCAAGCTCCGCCATCAAATCCGCTTTGTTTTGCAAGCGCCCGGCGGTGTCGATCAGCAACACATCGACGCCCTGGCTTTTTGCCTGGGTAAAGGCGTCATAGGCCAGACCGGCTGCGTCGGCACCCGGCTTGCCGGTGATAACGGCGGAGTTTGTTCGCTCCCCCCAGATTTGCAGCTGCTCGATGGCGGCGGCGCGGAAGGTGTCGGCGGCGGCCATCATGACAGTCTGTCCCTGTGCTTTTAGCTGCCACGCCAGCTTGCCGATGGATGTTGTCTTGCCGCTGCCATTGACGCCGCAAACCAGCACAACATGGGGCTTCAGGCTGGCATCAACGCTGAAAGGTTTTGCCACCGGTTCAAGAATTTTCTCGATTTCTTCAGCCAGGGCAGTTCGTACTTCATCGCTTTCAACTTCCTTGTCAAAGCGGGTGCGGGCAAAATTGCCGGTGATTTTACTGGCCGTGGCAACGCCAAGATCGGCGCCAATGAGAAGCTCTTCCAATTCTTCGATGGCGGCTGCATCAAGACGGCGCTTGGTAAAAGCGGCGGTAATCGGATCGGCGAGCTTTGCGGTGGTGCGGCTCAGGCCTTGTTTTAGACGACTAAGCCAACCACTTTTTTGTTCCTCACTCATGTGAGCACATCAGCGACAAGCCGTCCCTTTTCGGTGTCCACGCTAACCACCTTTGTGTTGACGATAGCCCCGAGCGCGGTGTCCGAGGTCAACTCGAGCGGTGCGAAGTGGCGGGTGTGACCGCTCCTGTCCTGTTCGACCAGAACTTCATGGGTCTCGCCGATGCAGGAGTTCAGGTAGCTCAAAAGAGCTTCCTTCCCGGCTTCGCGCAGTTGCGCGGCGCGCTGTTTGATAAGCGCCCCGTCAAGGGCAGGCATCTTGCTGGCCGCCGTACCAGGCCGGTTCGAGTAGGGAAAGACATGCAGGTAGGTCAGGCCCATTTCAGTGACGGCGCTCAAGGTGTTTTCAAACATCGCCCCGGTTTCTGTGGGAAAACCGGCAATCAGGTCGGCCCCGAAGACAACGTCTGGTCTTGCCCGGCGTATTCGGGCAACAAGATCAATGGCGTCCTTACGGCTATGGCGGCGCTTCATTCGTTTGAGGACCATATCATCGGCGGCTTGCAGGCTAAGGTGCAAGTGCGGCATGAAACGCTCATCACCTGCCAGCAAGGCAGGAATATCCTCATCGATGAAGGCCGGATCAAGGGATGTGATGCGCAGGCGTTTTAAATCGCTGACCTGATCAAGAATGTCTCGGGCCAAAGCGCCCAGGCTCGGCAGGTCGGCATCATCTTGCCCGTATGAGGAAACATCGACACCGGTCAGCACCACCTCAAAGTGGCCGTTTGCGGTGAGGGTCTGCACTTGCTCGATAATATGGCTCGGGTGGACACTGCGGTTGGGGCCGCGGGCGAAGGGGATGATGCAAAATGTGCAGCGGTGGTCGCAGCCTTGCTGAACCTGAACGAAGGCGCGGGTGCGCTCTGCAAATCCGGAAATCATCGGCACGTTGAAATTCCGGGGGCTTTCCATAATGTCAGAAACGGCAACGGCTTCGCACCCTGGCCCCTCCAGCAAACCGTCATCCATCTTTTCGGAATTGCCAACAACCCGGTCGACTTCATCCATGGCGGCAAATTTTTCAGGTCTTAACTGTGCCGCGCATCCGGTGACGATAATGCGTTTGGCCGGATTATCACGGTGCAGGCGGCGGATTGTCTGACGGGCCTGACGTTCGGCCTCTGCGGTGACCGCGCAGGTGTTGATAATAATCGTATCGTTAAGGCCGGCTTTGGTCGCCCGGGATCGCATGATTTCCGATTCCAGGGTGTTCAGGCGACAACCAAGGGTGACGACTTGCGGGGCTGACATCTGATTTAAGCCATCAGGGCCGGGTCAATGAACCCGGAAAAACTGGTCGTCACGGGACCGGTCATCATGACGTGATTGTCGGGCATCCATTGCAGCTGCAAAGTTCCCCCGTTTAAATCGATATTGACCTGCCTTTCGGTCAAGCCTCGCCGACAGGCAGCGACGAGGGTGGCGCAAGCGCCAGATCCGCAGGCCAGGGTTTCACCAACGCCGCGCTCCCAGACCCTCAAACGTATGTGTTCAGGGGAAATAATCTGGGCGGCTTCGACGTTGACGCGCCGGGGGAAAAGTTTGTGGTGTTCGATAATCGGGCCGTGAATGTCAAGATCAACGGCTTCTGCATCATCAACAAAGAAGATCGCGTGCGGATTTCCCATGTTGACCCCGACAGGGTCTTGCAGGGGGCCGGATCCAATATTCAAGTGCAAGGTGTCGATGGCTTCGCTTAAGGGGATATCGCGCCAATCAAGATTTGCCGGGCCCATGTCGACAGAAACCAGACCATTTCCAACAGCTTCGCAATCGAGTAAACCGGCCAGAGTTTCGATAATGCAATGGCGGCTGTCGCTCTCGCTTAAAATCAACGAGGCGACGCAGCGTGTTCCATTGCCACAGGCTTCTGATGGGCTGCCATCTGTATTGAAGATACGCATAAAAGCGTCCGCGTGTTCATCGCGAGGGTTTTCGATGATGAGCAACTGGTCGCAACCGATGCCGGTATGGCGGTTGGCGATCGCGCGCGCCTGCTCACGGCTCAAATCGAGCCGCTGTTTGCGCGCATCAATTACGACAAAATCATTGCCGATACCGTGCATCTTTATGAACGATAGCGTTTCCATAACGGGCTTAATATGTCGCTACGGCACCGGAAGTCCACTGTTTTAGGAATTACGGGCGCTGGCTTTTAAGAAATTTTTCCATATGAAAGCGGGCGTGGTCCTGCTCATAAATATAAGCGCGACCAACCGGGCAGGCCCTGCGGGCCAGACAACTGGCCGAAAGACAGTCGCCGTTCGGGTGTTTTTCCAATAAATCCAGACAGGCGGGAACGTCGTAGCCATGTTCAGAAAAAGCATTGACCGGACAGGTTGTCAGGCACGGTTTTTCAGTGCAAACCAGACACGGGCTCACGGTTTGATCGGGGGGGGCGTCTTTTAGTTCTGCGGCGATCAGCAAAGCCCCACGGTAAGCATGCCACAAACCATAATCGCCATGGATCAGCGGCCCGATAGGCGAGGGGTGAACAGCACCCGAACGCAGGGCCCAGCGCTGAAATGGCATGTATGGCGGCCCATCGAAGGGAAAAAGCGCCTGAACGTAAACGCTTAAGCGCCGGGTAAGAACTTCAGCAACATCGCCCAGCACCCGCCTTGACCAGTTATCAAGGGGGTTGGGATCGTTCTCATCAATATCTGATGATGAAAAAACCCGCCACATGTCCGGCCCGGCGTTTCCGACAAGGATAAGGGTGCTCGTCTCCTGGCAATCAGGAACGCCGTCCGAGGGTTCCGGCTGAAAGCTGCCCAGCCTGCGCAGTCCAGTTGATCTCAGGGCTTCGTCAATAGGGTCCGGGGTGATCTCCATAATCACCTACAATGTCCAGAAAGGCCGCTCCGTCAAGGGGGTTCAGATGCTTTCGTCTTCTGCCAGATCCTTGAGCAGATCAACAACACTGCGCCGTAATCCGGGATCCTCGATGTTGTAATAGGCATGGACCATTTTTTGGGCGTCTTCGACGACAGCGGGTGTGTCCATCAGGGGGACCGGCTTATTGATGGTTTTTTCGGCTCCTTTAAAGAAAAACGAGACATCGACATCAAGGGCTGAACTCAAGGCGACAAGATCGCCCGGCCCGACGAAACGTCTGCCTTCTTCAAAGGCTTTTGTTTTTCCGGCTGTGCCGCCGATCAACTCATCGACGGCTTCATGCGTCAGGCCACGGGCCAGTCGTTGCTGACGCAAGCGTATGCCTATGTGCTGTTCAATGGCTTTCTGGTGGTTTTTATTTGATTTGGTTTTCATCGCTAATGGCGCTGCTCGTGTTTTAAAAAAGACGATAGGAGGGCAGTTCAAAAAGATACTTATAGGTGTATATTTTGTATTACTGCTACTTTAGGAGTATCATGGAGTGGCCCCTATTCCAAGCCGAAAGCGTTCGCTGCAGGATCGCTCGATCACTTTGATCAAGCGGGGCTTGACTTGCCGGGGCCATCTCCATAGAGTGCGCGCCTTACACCGATGCCCATGATTTTTTTCGCCTCATGGGGCGCCGCCAGTCCGCGAGTTTCGCGCACTGGCGCATTTGTGTTTGGAATTTTTGGACGACCCTTAAAAGGCCTGTAAGAACAAGATGTTTGATAGCCTGACAAGTAAACTGGGTGATATTTTCGACGGCCTGACAAAGCGCGGCGCGCTTTCTGAAGCCGACGTCGATGCGGCATTACGCGAAATTCGCCTCGCCCTTCTGGAGGCCGATGTCGCCCTTGATGTGGTCAAGGACTTCATCGAAGCGGTCAGGGAACGGGCCGTTGGTGAAGAAGTTCTGCGCAGTGTCACGCCGGGCCAGATGGTCATCAAGATTGTTCATGACCACATGGTCGAAATGCTGGGTGGCGATGGTGCTGCTGGCGACGCGCCCGCGCTTGATGAAACCGGGGTCAATCTGGCCGGTACCGCTCCCGTCGCCATTATGATGGTTGGTTTGCAGGGCTCTGGTAAAACCACGACCAGCGCCAAGTTGGCTTTAAGAATTCAAAAGCGTGAGAAGAAAAAAGTCATGATGGCGTCACTTGACGTCTACCGCCCGGCGGCCCAGCAACAGCTGGCCGTGCTGGGTGAACAGGCCGAGGTGCCGACCTTGCCCATGGTCATGGGTGAACAGCCCCTGGCGATTGCCAAACGGGCTATGGATAGTGCGCGCCGGGAAGGCTGCGACGTGGTCATCCTTGATACCGCTGGCCGCCTGCATATTGATCAGGAACTAATGGACGAGGTGGCAAAAGTCAGCGCCGCCACAAATCCAATAGAAACCCTGCTTGTCGCTGACGCCATGACCGGCCAGGACGCCGTCACCATGGCCCGCGAATTCAATGAAAAAGTCGGCATCACCGGTATCGTCCTGACCAGGGTCGATGGTGATGCACGCGGTGGTGCGGCCCTTTCCATGCGCGCCGTTACAGGCAAGCCGATCAAACTGATGGGTGTCGGTGAAAAGCTTGACGAACTGGAAAGCTTCCAGGCGACCCGCGTCGCCGGTCGCATTATGGGCCAGGGTGATATCGTCGGACTGGTCGAAAAAGCAGCCGAGACCATCGACAAGGAAGACGCCGAAAAACTGGCCAAGAAAATGATGAAGGGCCAGTTCTCGCTCAATGACATGGCCAGCCAGCTGGATCAAATCCGCAAGATGGGCGATGTCGGCGGCCTGATGGGTATGATTCCCGGTATGTCGAAGATGAAAAAACAAGTCGCCGAAGCCAATATTGATGACAAGACGATCATTCGTCAGCAGGCGATCATTTCCTCAATGACGGCAGCCGAAAGAGAAAAACCGAAAGTACTTAACGGATCAAGGCGGCGCCGTATTGCCGCCGGTTCGGGAACCTCCGTTCAGGATGTCAACAGGCTGCTCAAGCAATTCAAGCAAATGGGCACGATGATGAAAAAAATGGGCAAGATGGGCAAAAAAGGCATGCTCGGCGGAATGGGCGGCGGAATGCCCCCGGGCATGATGCCTCCCGGCATGCGTTGATGACGAATTCAAGATTTTTTAAATAACACGTTTCACTTAAACCAAAAGGACAAGTATTCACCATGGCTTTGAAAATCAGATTATCCCGGGGCGGCGCAAAAAAACGTCCCTTCTATCACCTCGTTATTGCCGATTCCCGCAGCCCTCGCGATGGCCGCTTTATCGAACAGGTTGGCACCTACAACCCGATGGTCGCCAAGGACCATCCCGAACGACTGGTGCTTAAAGATGAACGCATTAAATACTGGATGGGCGTAGGCGCGCTGCCAACAGACCGTGTCGCCCGTTTCCTGGCCGACGCCGGCATGGGCAAGAAACCTGTGGTTCACGATCAAACCAAGCAGCATCTGCCGAAGACCAAGGCTCAGGAACGCCTGAAAGAAGCAGAAGAAGCAGCCAATGCTCCCGCCAAGGAAGCACCGGTAGAAGCTGCTGCTGAAGAAGCTCCTGCCGAAGAAGCCGTTGCAGAGGAAGTGCCGTCCGAAGAAGCTGCTGCTGAAGAAGCTCCTGCCGAAGAAGCCGTTGCAGAGGAAGTGCCGTCCGAGGAAGCTGCTGCTGAAGAAGCTCCGGCTGAGGAAACTGCTGCTGAAGAAGCTCCGGTTGAAGAAGCTGCCGCCGAGGAAGCGCCCGCCGAGGAAGCCGCTGCTGAGGAAGCTCCGGCTGAGGAAGCTCCGGCTGAAGAAACTGAAGAGGACAAGGCGGCCGGTTGATCCGGTCAGCCGGTAGAGCGATGTCGGACACCTCCCCGGAATTGATTCTCGTCGGTGCGATTACCGGCGCCCGGGGCCTGAAAGGCGAAGTCAGGATCAAAAGCTTCACCGCCGACCCGAAGGGGGTCTCCAGTTACGGGGATGTTTTCGAGGAAAACGGCGTGAAAAGCTATTCGATCCGGGTTATCGGCCAGTCCAAGGGGCAAGTTTTTGCCCGTCTGGGCGGCATTGATGACCGAACGGCGGCGGAGGCCCTGAAGGGGACGCGCCTGTATGTGCCCAAGGCGGCACTGCCGGAGCCTGCGGAAGACGAGTTCTACTTTTCGGACCTGGTTGGTTTGAAGGCTGAGCTGGTCGATGGTGGCAAGCTGGGTTTTGTCAAGGAAGTGCACGATTTTGGCGCCGGTGCGATCCTTGAGGTAACAGGCGGCGCTTTAGGTGTCGTCATGGTGCCTTTTACCCGGGCCGCAGTGCCGACAGTGGATACGAAGGGTGGCCGGGTCGTTATTGACCCTCCGCCGGGACTGTTGGAACCGGCCGAGCCGGAGGCGATGGAGTAGGAAAATGACAGGGACAGCACCTAATAGCCCTTGGAAGGCAACGGTTCTGACCCTGTTCGAGGAGATGTTTCCGGGACCCTTGGGCCAGTCATTGGCGGGACAGGGTCTGAAAGACGGCATTTGGTCGTTGGAAACGGTGGACATTCGCGGCTTTGCAAGCGATAAACACCGCTCCGTGGATGATACCCCCTTCGGCGGTGGCCCTGGAATGGTCATGCGGGCCGATGTGGTTGATGCGGCGATAGAGAAGGTCAAGGCCGAAAGCGGCGAAAGACCACTGATTTATCTCTCGCCGCGGGGCCGCCCACTGGACCAGGAACGGGTTCGGCAATTGGCGGCTGGTACGGGTTTGGCCTTGCTTTGCGGACGCTACGAAGGCGTCGACGAGCGGGTCCTTAAGGCCCACGAAATTGAAGAGGTCAGCCTCGGCGATTTCGTGTTATCGGGCGGAGAGCCCGCGGCGATGGCTATGATCGACGCATGTGTCAGGTTGCTGCCGGGCATCATGGGGTCGGATATGTCGGGCGAGGAAGAAAGTTTCGAGCGGGGATTGTTGGAATATCCCCACTACACACGGCCCCAGGAGTGGCGGGGCATGACGGTGCCGGAAGTTTTACTTTCCGGTCACCATGAAAAGATCAAGGCCTGGCGAACACGTCAGTCCGAGGAAATGACCAGAACGCGGCGACCCGACTTGTGGGCCGCCTTTGAGAAAAAGAATTAGAGGATCTAACGAGGTGTCGAAATTAATAAGACCCTCAAAGACGTAAGGAAGAGAACTATGAACGTTATTGAAGAGATTGAAAAAGAACAGGTTGGCAAGCTGACCGCAGATCGCGACATGCCGGAATTCGCCGCTGGCGATACCCTTCGGGTCAATGTCAAGGTCGTTGAAGGAACCCGCGAGCGTATTCAGGCTTATGAAGGTGTTTGCATCGGTCGCAAGAACGATGGCCTTAATTCGTCTTTCACCGTTCGCAAGATTTCTTCGGGTGAAGGTGTCGAACGTGTATTCCCGCTTTACTCGCCGAATATCTCCAGCATTGATGTGATTCGTCGTGGTGATGTTCGCCGCGCCAAGTTGTATTATTTGCGTGGACGCACCGGTAAGTCTGCTCGTATCGCCGAAAAAGTCGACGGCTATGCAGGTAAGCTGACCACCGCCGAAAAGGCCGAAGCCGCTGCCGTCAAGGCGAAGTCTCGCGCCGAAGGCAAATCCAAGTCCAAGAAGGGCAAGAAGAAAGCCGCCGCCAAGGCCGACGAAGCCGCTACGGAAGAATAACAGCCGGATTAAGGCGGGCTAAAGGATATTCCTTAGCCCGCCTTGCCGGTGTTTTTTCAAACACGAAACGGGAAGCCTTGATCACGATGGCTGATACACTGTTCGATAAAATCTGGAAAAACCACGTCGTCGATGTTCAGGACGACGGAACCAGTCTCATCTACATTGACCGCCATCTGGTCCATGAAGTCACCAGCCCGCAGGCTTTTGAGGGTTTGGAAAATAACGGACGCAGCGTTCGCAACACCCAAGCCACCCTGGCCGTTGCCGATCACAACGTACCGACCATTGATCGCGATAAAGGCATCATTGAAGAACAGTCGCGCATTCAGGTTGAAACCCTTGAGGCCAATTGCGCAAAATTCAATGTGCCGTATCTGTCCATGGATGATATCCGCCAGGGCGTCGTCCATATCATTGGCCCCGAACAGGGCTTCACCCTGCCCGGTACGACCATCGTTTGCGGCGACAGCCACACGGCCACCCATGGTGCTTTCGGGGCGCTTGCCTTCGGTATTGGCACATCGGAAGTCGAACACGTGCTGGCGACCCAGACGTTGTTGCAGAAGCCTGCCAAAAACATGCGCTTTAACATTACCGGCAGCCTGCCGGCTGGCGTTTCGGCCAAGGATCTGATCCTCGCCATGATTGGCAAAATAGGCACCGCTGGCGGCACCGGCTACGTGATCGAATATACCGGCGAGGCTATTGAAGCCCTGTCCATGGAAGGCCGCATGACGGTCTGCAACATGACCATCGAGGCTGGCGCCCGGGCCGGATTGATTGCACCCGACGAGACCACCTTCGCGTATCTTATGGGCCGCCCGATGGCGCCCAAGGGCGGCAACTGGGAAGCTGCTATCACGTACTGGAAGTCACTGGTCACTGACGAGGGGGCTACCTACGACGCTGAAATCACCCTTGATGCCGGCAGCCTGATCCCGCAAGTCACCTGGGGCACATCGCCCGAAGACGTGCTGCCGATTTCAGGCTCCGTTCCCGATCCTGCTGATGAGCCGGATGAAGGCAAACGCAAGGCCATCGTCCGCTCGCTGGAATACATGGGACTTGAGGCGGGAACGCTTCTCGAAGATATCGCGGTCGACCGGGTCTTTATCGGTTCGTGCACCAACGGACGTATCGAAGACCTGCGCGCCGCCGCTGCCGTTGCCAAGGGTCGCACGGTCGCTGACGGTGTTGGCGCCATGGTCGTGCCTGGCTCCGGACTGGTCAAGGAACAGGCCGAATCCGAAGGCCTTGATGTGATCTTCACGGACGCCGGGTTTGAATGGCGCGACGCAGGTTGTTCCATGTGCCTGGCGATGAATGCCGACAAGCTGGAACCGGGCGAGCGTTGTGCTTCGACATCGAACCGTAACTTCGAAGGCCGTCAGGGTCGCGGTGGGCGCACCCACCTGGTCGGGCCCGAAATGGCCGCCGCCGCCGCCATCACCGGCAAGTTGACCGACGTTCGCAAGCTGGGAGAGGATTAATGGAAAAGTTCATCAAACTGACCGGCGTCGCAGCGCCCTTGCCGATGATCAACATCGACACCGATATGATCATCCCCAAGCAGTTCCTGAAAACCATCAAGCGCACCGGCCTGGGCAAGAGCCTGTTTTTTGAAATGCGCTACGACGATGTGGGTAACGAGGTCGAAGACTTTGTCCTCAACAAGCCTGCTTACCGCAAGGCTGAAATTCTGGTCGCCGGCGATAACTTCGGCTGTGGCTCGTCGCGCGAACATGCGCCGTGGGCAATTCTGGATTTTGGTATCCGCTGCGTCATCTCCACCGACTTCGCCGATATCTTTTACAACAACTGTTTCAAGAACGGCATTCTGCCCATCAAGTTGCCACAGGAAGACGTTGATAAACTGATGGACGACGCCGAGCGCGGCGCCAACGCCACCCTGACCATTGATCTGGAAAATCAAACGATCAACGGCCCCGATGGCGGCGAGATCAGCTTTGAGATGGACCCGTTCCGCAAGAATTGTCTGCTTAATGGTCTGGACGATATTGGCCTGACCATGGAAAAGGCGGACAAGATCACCGCCTTTGAAGAAAAAAACAAAATCAGCCAGCCGTGGCTGTAAGCAACAAATAAAGAAAGCCATCAAATTATGTCAGCCAACAAGAAACTCCTGATTCTGGCCGGTGACGGCATCGGCCCGGAAGTGATGACACAGGTCGGCCGTGTCACCGACTGGATGGCGAAAAGGCGCACCGTCAGTTTCGATGTGACCGAAGGTCTTGTTGGCGGCGCTTGTTATGATGCCCACGGCAGCGCCCTGACCGATGAAACCATGGCCGACGCCATGAGCGTCGATGCGGTGATGCTGGGTGCGGTCGGTGGCCCCAAGTGGGATGATGTGGCCCGCGAGCACCGCCCGGAAGCCGGTCTTCTGCGGTTGCGCAAGGAAATGGACCTGTACGCCAACCTGCGCCCGGCGATTGTTTTTGACGCGCTTGTCGACGCCTCGACCCTGAAGCCTGAAGTGGTTCAGGGGCTGGATATTCTGATCCTGCGTGAACTGACCGCTGGCGTCTACTTTGGTGAACCGCGCGGCATCGAAACCATGCCTGATGGCAGCCGTCGCGGTTTTGACACACAAGTCTACACGGATAAAGAAATTGAGCGGATCGCCCGTCTTGGCTTCGAGATGGCCGCTAAGCGTAGCGGTCGCCTGATGTCGGTGGAGAAAGCCAATGTCATGGAATCCGGTGTTTTCTGGCGCGAAATTGTTTCGGGCATCGCCGGGGACTACCCGGATGTTGAATTGGGCCACATGTACGCCGACAACTGCGCCATGCAGCTGGTCCGCAATCCCAAGCAGTTCGACGTGATTGTCACCGACAACCTGTTCGGCGATATTTTAAGCGATTGTGCTGCGATGCTAACAGGCTCGCTGGGGATGTTGCCGTCGGCAAGCCTTGGCGAAGCGGACGAAAGCGGTCGCCGTCGCGCCATGTACGAGCCGGTCCATGGTTCGGCCCCTGACATTGCCGGTGAAGACATGGCCAATCCCATCGCCACCATTTTAAGCTTCGCCATGTGCCTGCGTTATTCTTTCGACATGGGCGATGACGCCGACCTGATCGAACAGGCCGTGCAAAACGTCCTGGGCGCAGGCCTGCGCACCGCCGACATTGTCTCCGACGGTATGACGGCCATCTCGACCACAGCCATGGGCGAAGCCATTGTCGCCGAGATGGAAAAGCTTGCGGGCTAATGCAAAGCCCTTGTTTTTCCGCCCCCATCGGGGTATGAGTGTGGCCGTTATTTTAAAGGATCAGGCACGATGCGCATCACAATGACCAAAACAACCAAGAAAACAACCACTGGCGGCTAGCCGGGGTCTTTCTTTGTGCGCGAACAAAAGGCCCGCGGTTTCATCCGACGGGCCTTTCGCTTATCTGGCGGATGCCTTTCAGAACGGAACTTAAGGCCGATAGAGACTATGGAGTAAGAAAATGGGTTACACAGTTGCAGTCGTCGGGGCCACCGGAAACGTTGGCCATGAACTGTTGAATATTTTGTCGGAACGGAAATTCCCGGCTGACGACGTGATCGCGTTAGCGTCAGAGCGTTCCGTCGGCAAGGAAATATCCTTTGGCGAGGACGATATCCTGAAAGTGCAAAATCTGGCGACTTTTGATTTCAGTGGCGTCGATATTGTGCTGTCCAGTCCGGGGGCCAAGGTCTCGGCTGAATTTTCGCCTAAAGCTGCGGCAGCCGGGGCTGTTGTCATCGACAACACCTCGCACTTCCGCATGGACCCTGACGTGCCGCTGGTGGTGCCGGAAGTTAACCCCGAGGCTGTCGCCGGTTACACAAAAAAGAACATCATCGCCAATCCCAACTGCTCAACCATCCAAATGGTCGTGGCCCTAAAGCCGCTGCACGATCTGGCGAAGATTGAACGCGTCGTCGTCTCCACCTATCAGTCGGTTTCCGGCGGGGGCAAGGATGCCATGGACGAGTTGTTCAACCAGACCCGTGGCATTTTCGTCAACGATCCGGTGGCCTCAAACCAGAAGGTTTTTCCCAAGCAGATCGCCTTTAACTGCATTCCCCATATCGACACCTTTATGGACGACGGGCAGACCAAGGAAGAATGGAAAATGGTGGTCGAGACGAAAAAAATTCTCGATCCCAAGATTAAGGTCACAGCAACCTGTGTTCGCCTGCCGGTATTTATCGGCCATGCCGAAGCGCTCAATATCCAGTTTGCAAAACCGGTTTCAGACGATCAGGCGCGCGAGGTCCTGCAAGGTGCACCGGGCATTGTCGTGCTCGACCACAGGGCCGACGAAGGCTACGTGACACCGGCGGAATGTGCCGGTGAAGATGCGGTTTATGTCAGCCGCATTCGCAGTGATCCGACCATCGATAATGGCCTCAACATCTGGGTTGTTGCCGATAATCTGCGCAAGGGTGCGGCCCTGAACACGGTTCAGATCGCCGAAGAGCTGGTCAAAAATCACCTGTAAGGGGGTTTAGCTCACTTCGCCTTCACCCTCGCCGGGGTTCATCAGCGTGTTGATTTCGTCCTGGTCGAGTTCGGGTTCGTCTGAGCCTACGCTGTCGGGCAGTGTGCTTCTTCCCGTGCGCCTGTCGGGCTTTTCAAAGGGCATGTCCTTGCGACGGCGGTCAGGACCGAAGAAGTTATTGATGCGAATGTACGGTCGCGGTTTCTCGATCACCGCCTGAATACGGCTGAACAGGGTGTTGACGGAGATGGGTTTGACCACAAATTCGTTGACCCCGGCGTCCCGCGCCTCGACGATCCGGATCATTTCCGAATAGGCGGTTAGCATGATGATCGGCACATACGGGTTTACGCTGTCAGAAGCGTTGCGGATCATTCGGGTCAATTCGATACCGTCCAGCGGCTCCATCGCCCAGTCGGTTATGACAATATCGGCGGGGAAAGTTTTAAGCACCTTTAAGGCATCAGCACCGTCGGCGCATTCGCGCACCTCCTTGGTGCCAAGCGAATTAAGTACCCGCCGGACAACGGTTTGCATGAATTTGTTATCCTCGACGACGAGGAATTTAACATTGGCAAGATAGGCGTCGGCCATTCAGGCGTGTCCAGTGTCTGTTGTCGTATCGGCAATGTTGGGCCATAGGGAGTCTATAGTGTAGGGGTTAATAAACAATCTTAAAATCTACCCGGAAAGGAAAGAACGGGCAGCGGTTTTCACGATGTGAAAGGCGGTCTTGCTTTCAGACATAATCCGGATGTAGCTTCTCGCAACTGCAAAACAACTCATGAGGTTTCATCATGGCACAGAGCGCACGCCCCCGACGCAGCTTTCTTTATATGCCGGGCTCTAACGAAAGGGCCCTGGACAAGGGCCGCAACCTTGATGCCGACGGCCTGATTCTGGATCTGGAAGACGCCGTCGCCCCTGATGCCAAAGAAGGTGCACGTTCGCAGATCATCGAAGCCTTGAATTCCGGCGGCTACGGCGAGCGCGAATTGATCGTACGGGTCAATGCCCTTGATACGGACTGGGGCCGTGATGATGTCAGCGCCATGGCCAAATCCGGGGCCGATGCCATCTTGCTGCCAAAAGTCGAGAGTGCGGCGATGGTTCAGGATGCTGAGAAACTGATGACAGAAGCCGGCGCCCCTGATGATTTAGGCATCTGGTGCATGATGGAAACGCCGCTGGGTATGCTTCACGCCGAAGAAATTGCCTTTTCGAGCACCCGACTGGTTGGTTTCGTTATGGGCACATCGGACCTGGGCAAGGATTTGCACGCCGCCCACACAAGGGACCGCCTGCCGATGATCACCAGTCTGGGGCTTTGTCTGCTGGCGGCACGGGCGGCCGGGGTCGCCATTGTTGATGGCGTCCATCTTGATCTTGATGACGAAGAAGGTTTCAGGCATTCCTGCACCCAGGGGCTGGAGCTGGGATTTGATGGCAAGTCACTGATCCATCCCAAGACCATTAATGTGGCTAATCAGGTTTTCGCACCGTCATCTGAAGAGGTAGAGTGGTCCAAAACAATTATCGCTGCCCACGCAGAAGCTGAAAAAGAAGGCAAGGGTGTGATCGTCGTGGAGGGAAAACTGATTGAGAACCTGCATGTGGAAAACGCCCTGCGTCTGGTCGCTATGGCAGAAGCGATCGCAGGCAAGGATAGCCTATGAGCAATAAAACAAATCCCGGCAATTATTTTGAAGATTTTTCTCTGGGTCAGGAAATTGTTCACGCCACACCGCGGACTTTAAGCGAAGGGGACGCGTCACTGTATACGGCTCTTTATGGGACCCGCTTCGCGGTTCATTCATCTGACATGTTTGCCATGTCCCTAGGCTTCGAGGCCGCACCCATTGATGACATGCTGGCGTTTAATGTCGTCTTTGGAAAAACCGTCCCCGACATTTCATTAAACGCGGTGGCCAACCTGGGCTATGCGGCGGGACGTTTCGGGGTTCCCGTTTATCCGGGAGATACGCTCAGGGCTTCATCGCGGGTGATTGGTTTAAAGGAAAATTCCAACGCCAAAACCGGCATTGTATTTGTTCATTCAGTTGGCCATAACCAGCGCGACGAGCCGGTACTTGATTTTATTCGCTGGGTGATGGTCAACAAACGCGATCCGGCCAGCCCGGCCCCGGAACCCGTCGTTCCTGAATTGCCGGTTTTCGTTGCCGATGAAGATTTGATTGTTCCTGACAGTCTGGAAATGGGCGGTTTCGACACCATGTTGTCGGGAAGCGATATGCTTTGGGACGATTATCAGACGGGCGAAAAAATCGATCACGTCGATGGCATGACGATTGAGGAGTCCGATCATATGTTGGCGACACGACTCTATCAAAATACAGCCAAGGTGCATTTCAACCAGCATACCCAGAAGGAAGGCCGCTTTGGGCGCCGTATTGTTTATGGCGGTCATGTTATTTCGTTGGCCCGGGCGTTGTCGTTTAATGGCCTGGGCAATGCCTTCAAGGTTGCCGCCATCAATGGCGGCAATCACGTGGCGCCGACATTTGGCGGTGATACGATCTATGCGTGGAGCGAAGTTCTCGGTAAATCCGCATTGTCTGGGCACGATGATCTGGGAGCCTTACGTCTACGCACGGTGGCCAGTAAGGACCAGGCTTGCGAGAACTTCCCCGATAAGGGAGAAGACGGCAAATACGATCCATCCGTAGTCCTTGATTTTGACTACACGGTGCTTATTCCAAAAAGATGTTAAGGAAAATGAAAGAGGCGTCAGGTATACAGATCCTGGGAAACCTGTATAACGCGCGGCCTAAGCTGCGCACCTGACGCCTCTAATTGGAGCCGGCCAGGCTCCGTGCATATGAAAAGCGGGCTTGTCGCCATCATCACCATCGGTTCATGGACGAACCCTGGGCAGAGAACCGCCCTTGACCGTTGGTGGTGTGAACTGCCTTCCTTTAAAATCCCCACCCCGGCTTGCACCGGCGTGAAAAATCTTAAATTCCAACAATTCTCCGACGCGCCATCGCCGTCCTCAGTGCTGCGGACTAAAAGCGGGTGCCCAAAAAATAAAAAAGCCGAAACTTCTTGATCCTCAGATAACCCTGGAAGGCAAGGCCTTCCGGAACGACTGGTGTTCTGGCTGCATAACAGTCTGAACCTCCCTGTCCCCTAGCTCTCCCGTCGTTCCGGCCGAGACCGGAATTTGAGGTTTGCTCTTTCGCTAAGCGCGACCAGTCTCCACCAGGGAAGAGCAGCCTGCCAGCGAAAGGTCCGCCCCACTTTAGTGAGGTCAGTTTTTTCGCGGCGACCCCGTAAAATCAAATCCGGGCCGAAGCGCGGACTTAAACCTTTCACGAAAGACACTATCTTCCGAACGCCGACGGTGCGGACACCGCGTGGGCGCTCAAAAGGCCGAAAATTCATCAATAACGCCTCCATCAGGTCCCGAAGGGCGATCAGGAAACAATCTCAAAATTCACGGCATCGGCACTTTCACATACGCGATACATGGTCTGAAAAATCGGTTGTGGCTTCAATATAAATATCTGTGGGAAAACAACTTTTCTGTGAATAAAAATTCCACATGCCCACATTTGACACACATGTTTTCCACAACTGTGTTCACATGCTTTGGTGGGTTTTCTTTGGAATCAACAGATTAGGGTTTCGAGTTTAAAACTTAATTTAGAATAAACTAATGTAATAAGAGTATTTTTTTTATTCCCTTCGGGTTGGGGTTGTGAAAGTTGACTTGCCTGAATTGAGCGTTTAAACGGGTTGGGAAGCTTGTTTATAATCATTCGGACTTTTCATGACGGCTGAGAAATCAACACCCGGTGTGACAAGGGCGCGGCCGCTTTCGCCGCACCTTCAGGTCTACAACCCGCAGATCACATCTGTCCTGTCGATCCTGCACCGGATGATGGGCGTCGCCCTGTCTTTTGGCAGTGTGTTTCTGATTTACTGGTTATCGGCAGCGGCTTATGGCCCGGATGCCTTCGCTCGCGCCCAAGCTTTTTTTGGTTCTCCCATCGGCCAACTCATCTTGCTGGGCCTGACTTTCTCGCTGTTTTATCATCTTGCCAACGGCATTCGTCATCTGATCTGGGATGTCGGCCTTGGTTTTGAAATGCCGATGTTGCGGGCGACCGGTATTGTCGTTGTTATTATCGCCTTTGGACTGACAGCGTTAACCTGGGTCGTCGCCTACGTGCGCGCCGGGATCATTTAAAGGAGCCCCGCGAATGGAAATGCGCTCACCTCTCGCCCATGCTCGCGGCCTCGGTCCGGCAAAAAATGGCGGCACCAGTCATTGGTGGGCCCAGCGGTTGACCTCGATGGCGCTGCTGCCGTTGATGTTGTGGTTCGTGATTTCCGCCCTCGGTCTTGTTGGCGCCGACCATAATGATTATATGACCTGGGTTTCGGATCCCGGCAACACGCTGCTTATGGTGCTGACGGTGGTGACCGTCTTTTATCATTCCGAACAGGGCCTGCAGGTTGTTGTCGAAGATTATGTTCAAAGCGAAGTCGGTAAAATAACCGCCCTGATCGCGGTTAAAGCCTTTGCCTATCTTGGCGGAATTGCCTCGCTGCTTGCTATTTTCCGCGTTGCTTTCGGAAGTTAATAAAATCATGTCCCCTGCATACGAAATTACCGATCACATTCATGACGTCCTGGTTATCGGGGCTGGCGGGGCCGGCCTTCGTGCGACACTGGGAATGGCGGACGGCGGCCTTAAAACCGCTTGTATCACCAAGGTGTTCCCGACCCGCAGCCATACGGTTGCCGCTCAGGGCGGTATCGGTGCCTCGCTTGGTAATATGGCCGAAGATAACTGGCGCTGGCACATGTACGACACCGTTAAAGGTTCGGACTGGCTCGGCGATCAGGATGCCATTGAGTACATGTGCCGCGAGGCGGTAGCGGCGGTTTACGAACTGGAGCACTTCGGGGTGCCGTTTTCGCGAAATGAAGAAGGCAAAATCTACCAGCGTCCTTTTGGCGGCCATATGCGCAATTTTGGCGAGGCCCCTGTGCAACGCGCCTGCGCCGCCGCCGACCGGACCGGTCACGCCATCCTGCATACGCTCTATCAGCAATGCCTGAAGCGCGGCGCCGAGTTCTTCGTCGAATTCGTCGTTATTGATTTGCTGATGGACGACGAGGGCGATTGTTGCGGCGTTATGGCCTGGAATCTGGATGACGGCACCTTGCACCGCTTCCGCGCCCACAAAACGGTGCTGGCGACCGGTGGTTATGGCCGCGCCTTTTTCTCGTGCACGTCGGCCCATACCTGTACCGGCGACGGCAACGCCATGGTAGCCCGTGCGGGCCTGCCTTTGCAGGATCATGAGTTTGTCCAGTTTCATCCAACCGGCATGTACGGTTCGGGTTGCCTGATCACCGAAGGGGCGCGCGGCGAGGGCGGTTATCTAACCAATTCGGCAGGTGAGCGTTTCATGGAACGTTACGCGCCAACGGCCAAGGATCTGGCCTCGCGTGATGTTGTCAGCCGGGCCATGACCGTTGAAATACGCGAAGGCCGCGGCGTTGGCGACGAGGATGATCATATCTTCCTGCATCTTGAGCATTTGGGCGAAGACTTGCTGCTCGAGCGGCTCCCGGGGATTACCGAATCGGCGCAAATCTTTACCGGCGTTGACGCAACCCGCGAGCCGATTCCGGTGTTGCCGACGGTTCACTACAACATGGGTGGCATTCCAACCAATTATCACGGCGAAGTCTTGCGCCCCACTGAAAGCGATCCCGACGCTGTCGTCGGTGGCCTGATGGCGATTGGTGAATGCGCCTGTGCCTCGGTTCACGGGGCCAACAGACTGGGCACCAATTCGCTTCTCGATATTGTCGTCTTCGGACGGGCCGCGGCGATCCGCGCTGTCGAAACGATCAAGAAGGGCTCGAAACCCAAACCGATACCCATGGATCAGGCAGATCGCGCGCTGGGCCGCCTTGACGTCTTGCGTCATGCCGACGGAGCATCAAAAACCAGCGAGATCAGGGGTGAGCTTCAGCGCGCCATGCAGCGTGACGCCGCCGTTTTCCGAACACGGGAAACAATGGAACAAGGCCAAAAAAATGTCGACGCGATTACAGGCTCAATGGATCAGATAGGTGTCTCGGATCGTTCCATGATCTGGAATTCCGATCTTGTTGAGGCGCTGGAGCTTGAAAATCTTCTGGCCTGCTCCCAGGCGACCATTCATTCGGCTGTCGCCCGTCAGGAAAGCCGTGGCGCCCATGCCCGCGAAGATTTCCCCGACCGGGATGACGAAAACTGGATGAAACATTCGCTGGCCTGGATCGACGAGAACGGTAAGGTCACTTTAAGCTACCGTCCCGTCCATACCTGGACACTCAGCGACGACGTTGACTACATCGAACCGGCAGCGCGGGTGTACTGACATGGTAGAATTCAACCTTCCTGCGAACTCCAAAGTCGGCCCTGGCAAAACCCGCAAAGCCCCCGACGGGGCGACCCGGATCAAGAACTTCAAGGTTTACCGGTTTGATCCGGACAGCGGTGAAAATCCGCGCCTCGATACCTTCGAGGTTGATCTCGATAAATGCGGGCCGATGGTTCTGGACGCGCTGATCAAGATCAAGAACGAAATGGATACCACCCTGACCTTCCGGCGCTCCTGTCGTGAAGGTGTGTGCGGGTCATGCGCCTTTAATATTGACGGCACCAATACCCTGGCCTGTACCAAGGCGATTTCCGAGATCAAGGGTGATGTTAAAATCTACCCGCTGCCGCACATGCCGGTGATCAAGGATCTGGTGCCAGACCTGACGGTGCCCTACGCCCAGTACACATCGATCAAGCCGTGGTTGAGCACGGACACCGCAGCCCCTGACAGTGAAAGATTGCAAAGCCCCGAAGAGCGCGCCCGCTTGGACGGCTTGTGGGAATGTATTTTGTGTTTCTGCTGCCAGACCAGTTGCCCCAGTTACTGGTGGAACGGTGATCGCTATCTGGGACCGGCCGTGTTGTTGCAGTCTTACCGGTGGATTGCCGATAGCCGGGACGAGGCGACAGGCGAGCGGCTTGATGATCTGGACGATCCGTTCAAGTTATACCGTTGCCACACGATTATGAATTGCACCAGCACCTGCCCCAAGGGCCTCAATCCCGGCAAAGCCATCGCCGAGATAAAGAAGGCGCAAGTCAAACGTTTGTAGTTTAGGGTACTCCCCATGAACTTGTATGCCATGCTTCAGCAGCGGGCCGAACAGGATATGCCTTTGCGGGTTGGCCTGATCGGGGCTGGAAAGTTTGGCACCATGTTCCTAAGCCAGGCGTTGCACACACCGGGCTTGCATATTCTCGCCATCGCCGATCTTGATGTCGCCCGCGCCCGCGAACAACTGGCGGCCACCGGCTGGCCGCCTGAGCGTTATCAGGCCACGTCGCCAGCCAAGGCTTTGGCCGAGGGCACCACCTATATTACCGATGATGCAGACGAACTGATAAGGGCCGGCGGTATCGAAGTGGTGATTGAGGCGACCGGGGAGCCCGAAGCCGGTATCGCTCACGCCCTGAAATGTTTCGAGCGCGGTCGTCATGTGATCATGGTCAATGTGGAAGCCGACGCCCTGGCAGGCCCCCTGCTGGCCCGACGGGCGGTAGAGGCCAATGTTGTTTATTCCATGGCTTACGGCGATCAACCGGCGCTGATTGCCGAGCAGGTGGATTGGGCCCGGGCTTGTGGGTTCCAGGTCATTTCGGCGGGTAAGGGAACCAAGTATCTGCCCCAGTATCATGCCTCGACGCCCGAAACGGTCTGGGACCATTACGGACTGACGCCTAAGCAAGCGGTGGCGGCGGGCATGAACGCCAAGATGTTTAACTCGTTTCTGGACGGCACCAAGTCGGCCATTGAGATGGCGGCGGTGGCCAACGCCTGCGACCTCGCGCCGCCTGATGACGGTTTGCAATTTCCGCCGTGCGGGATCGACGAACTGGCCCAGGTTCTGCGTCCGCAAGCGGATGGCGGTGTTTTGGCCGAAAAGGGCATGGTCGAGGTCATTTCGAGTCTTCAGCGCGACGGGCGGGAAGTCGAACGGGATTTACGATGGGGCGTGTTTGTTTCCTTTGAAGCGCCATCGGATTATGTGCGGACCTGTTTTGAACAATACGGTGTTCGTACTGACGACAGTGGACGCTACTGCGCTCTTTACAGGCCGTTCCATCTGATCGGCCTGGAACTGGGGATCAGCGTCATTGCAGCAGGGCTTACCGGTCAGCCAACCGGTGTGGCGCAGGATTTTCGGGGCGACGTGGTTGCAACGGCAAAACGCGGACTGGAAGCCGGCGAGGTGCTCGACGGCGAAGGCGGCTACACCGTTTACGGCACGTTGATGGGGGCGGCCAAATCCTGTCATAACGGTTATCTGCCCATGGGGCTTGCCAGTGGCGTCACCTTAAAAACCCATATTGCCAACGGTCAGTTGATTAAATTTTCTGATGTTGAAATAGATGAAACAAGCATGGCGTTTCAGTTTCGCCGCCAGATGGAAGCAACATTTGATCCGGTCGGTGGCTTGATTTAGAATGACATTTGGTTATTTCGGAAGCTAAAGGTGGCTAAACTGGAAGGTCCGCTCAACGATTACCGTCGCATGTTAGAGGCCGGGGAACTGCGACCCGATTCGGCCCAGGGCCTTGCTGTGGAAAAACTGCAAAGCCTTCATCATGCCCTTGCCGCTTATGAGCCGGCGAGCGGACGCAAAGGCTGGAAGGACCGTTTCGGCCTGGGCCGCAGACGTGAAGATCCGCCCCAGGGCCTGTACATGTTCGGCGGCGTCGGGCGTGGCAAATCCATGCTAATGGACCTGTTTTTCAAAACCGCACCGGTGCAGAACAAGCGACGTGTCCACTTTCATGCTTTTATGCAGCAAATTCATGCCCGCCTGAATGAGTACCGCAAATGGAAGGGCCGTGGCGATGACCCGATCCCGCCGATCGCCAAGCGCCTGGCTGAAGAGGCAACCCTTCTGTGCTTCGATGAATTTCAGGTTCATGACATTGCCGATGCGATGATTTTAAGCCGCCTGTTTGAAACTCTTTTCGATGAAGGCGTGGTTGTCGTGGTGACATCGAACAGGCCGCCGTCCGATCTTTATAAAGATGGCCTGCAACGTGCCCTGTTCCTGCCGTTTATCGACCTTCTGGAAGAAAAACTCGATCTGCTGATGCTTGACGGGGCCCTGGACTATCGCCGCGAAACCATCCGTCAAGCCGGTGTCTATCTGACCCCGCACAGCAAGAAATCAGAAAAGCACCTGGGTCAGTTGTTTGAGCGCCTGACCAGCGAAGCCGAAGAACTTTCCGAACCGGTCATTGTCAACGGTCGCGAACTGGATATTCCCATGGCCGCTGACGGCGTCGCCATGATCGGCTTTGATGAATTGTGCGGGACTGAGCTGGGTCCGGCGGATTATCTGGCCGTGGCCGGGCGTTATCACACCCTGCTGCTTTACGATATTCCGTGCATGGGGCCTGAAAATCGCAACGAGGCCAAGCGTTTTGTGACCCTGATTGACGCGCTCTATGAAAGTGGCGGCAATCTGGTCTGTTCGGCAGCCGCCCAGCCATCGGAACTTTATACAAAAGGTGACGGGTCTTTCGAGTTTGAACGGACCGCATCAAGGTTGATGGAAATGCAATCCGAAGACTATCTTGGCCGGGACCAGCCCGCCTGACAGGGTTTGCCCTTGCCCTTGTGCAATTGGCTACTTACGACTAAATCAGGAGAGTAAACCCCATCCAGTGGAGACATTCGTTGAGCGATACCGTTGTATTACCCGATACAGATTTGACCAATTCCATCGCGTCCGGCCTTGACCTGAAAGCCGAGATTGATCGGTTACGGCAGGACAGGAATGCGATCATTCTGGCCCACTATTATCAGGACTATGAAATTCAGGACATTGCCGATTTTGTTGGTGATAGCCTTGATCTGTCGCGCAAGGCAGCTGAAACCGACGCTGATGTAATTGTTTTTTGCGGCGTACGTTTCATGGCCGAAGTCGCCAAGATCGTCAACCCGCGCCGCACCGTGCTGTTGCCCGACGGCGATGCCGGTTGCTCCCTTGAAGAGGCGTGCGGGCCACAGGAATTCCAGGCCTGGCGCGACGCTCATCCTGACCATATCTCGCTGACATACATCAATTGCTCGGCTGAGGTTAAGGCGCTTTCGGACATTATCGTGACATCGTCAAACGCCGAAGCGATCATCAATCAGTTACCCAAAGATCAGCCGATCCTGTTCGCCCCTGATCGTCATTTGGGAAATTTTCTCAATAAAAAGACCGGTCGTGACATGGTTCTGTGGCCGGGAAGTTGCATCGTCCATGAAGAATTTTCCGAAGACCTGCTTTTGCAGTTGAAGGCCGAACACAGCCACGCACAAGTCGCCGCCCATCCTGAATGTCCCGACACGATCCTCGAACTGGCGGATTATATTGGTTCGACCAGGGGTATCCTTAATTTTGTCGCCACCAACCCGTCTCAGGAATTTATCATCGCCACCGAGCCCCACATCATCCACCAGATGCAAAAAACCAATCCGGAAAAGACCTTCATTGCCGCTCCCGGGGTTAGCGAGGCGCGCGATGTCGATGCCTGTCCGTGCACCAATTGTCCCTACATGGCCCTGAACACCATGGAAAAACTCTATCTGGCAATAAAGAATGACGGCCCCCGTATCGAAATGGACGAAGATTTACGTCTGCGTGCGCTCAAACCCATTGAGCGGATGCTCGAAATGTCGCCGAAGGGCACTGGTGCGGCGTCGCAAGCGGCAGAGTAAAAGTGTGACCACCCCGGACCAACGAACCATAGAACGGCTGATCGACGACGCCCTTGAAGAAGACTTGGGCGCCGGTGATCTGACGTCTGCGGCAACACTCGGCAAGGATACGCGCATTGAACTGGTGATGGCGACGCGTCAGGACATCATCGTCGCCGGTCTCGATATTGCCCTTCAGGTCTTTAGGCGCCTGGCCCCCGATGCCCATATTGAATGTTTGAGCGAAGACGGCGCACGACTGCCAAAGGACGGCCAGTTGATGTTGTTGAAAGGACCGGCACGGGCGCTTCTAAGCGGCGAGCGTACGGCCCTGAACATCGTTCAGATGCTTTCGGGCATTGCCACCGAGACAGGGCGTTTTGTCGATGCCATTGCCGGCACCGGCGCGGTTCTTCTCGATACCCGCAAAACGATTCCGGGCCTGAGAGAGCTTTCCAAATACGCGACGCGCCTGGGTGGCGCGACAAATCATCGTATGCGTCTCGATGACGGGGTGTTGATCAAGGATAATCATATCGCCGTAGCAGGTTCGGTAACCCAGGCCCTGAAACTGGCGCAGCAAGCGGGCCTGAAGGATATCGAGGTGGAATGCGACACCCTTGAGCAGGTCGAACAGGCGCTGGCCGCAGGGGCCGATAAAATTCTCCTTGATAACATGAGTAATGATGAGCTTAGGCAGGCGGTGGAAATGTCCGGAGGGCGCATTCCGCTAGAGGCTTCGGGCGGGGTCAATATTAAGACCATCAGGGCGATTGCCGAAACCGGGGTCGATTTTATTTCTGTCGGTCACATCACCCAATCGGCAGGGGCCGTCGATATTGGTCTTGATATGATAGAGCCACTATAAATCCAACAATATCCGGCAACCCTTTCAGGTAGGTTCCCCTTGCCCTAGGGTCTAATTAGCGTTAAAAAAATTGATGATTGTGCTGCAAAATCAATCGTTGCGGCGACATTTTAACAAGATTTTACAATAAGCGAGGGGATGGATTCATGGCACGTAACAAGATTGCCCTAATCGGCGCCGGAAATATCGGTGGAACACTTGCACATCTGGCCGGACTGAAAGCTCTAGGCGACATTGTTCTGTTCGACATTGTTAATGGCGTGCCACAGGGCAAGGCGCTTGATCTGGCACAATCTTCAACCATTGAAGGTTTCGATTGCGGAGTCAGGGGCGCATCCAGTTACGCCGCCATCCGTGGTGCAGACGTTGTTATCGTGACTGCCGGCGTGCCTCGTAAACCGGGCATGAGCCGCGATGACCTGCTTGGCATCAATACCTCGGTTATGGAATCCGTCGGTCAGGGCATCAAGGAAAACTGCCCCAAAGCCTTCGTGATCTGCGTTACCAATCCGCTCGACGCCATGGTCTGGGTGCTGCGTGAAGCCTCCGGCTTGCCCCACAACAAGGTGGTCGGTATGGCCGGTGTGCTTGATTCAGCCCGCTTCAGTTATTTCCTGTCGCAGGAATTCAAGGTTTCGGTGGAGGATGTCTCGACCTTTGTCCTTGGCGGCCACGGCGATACCATGGTGCCGCTGCCACGCTATTCCACAGTCGGTGGCGTGCCGCTGCCCGATCTGGTCAAGATGAAGTGGACGACCCAGAAACGCATTGATGAGATAGTCCAACGCACCCGTGATGGCGGTGCTGAAATTGTCGGTCTGCTTAAAACCGGTTCGGCCTTTTATGCCCCTGCCAGCGCCGCCATTCAGATGGCCGATGCCTACCTGAATGACAAAAAGCGTGTGTTGCCGTGCGCAGCATTTCTTAAAGGTCAATACGGGGTCAAAGACTTGTACGTTGGCGTTCCGGTCGTCATTGGCGCCAGGGGTGTGGAGCGGATCGTTGAGATCAAGCTCGATAAGGAAGAAAAAGCCGGCTTCAACCAGTCGGTTCGCGCCGTTAAAGGTTTGATCAGGGTCATCCTCGGCCTGAAGAAAAAGGCTGCCAAGAAAGCCGCTGCTGCGAAAAAAGCTCCGGCCAAAAAGAAAACTGCGGCCAAGAAAAAACCAACCAGGAAAAAACCAGCAGCCAAAAAGGCGGCAGTAAAAAAAGCTCCGGCCAAGAAAAAGGCTGCACCTAAAAAGGCTGCCAAGAAGAAGGCCCCGGCCAGGAAGAAGGCGGTCGCCAAGAAAAAGACTGTGAAAAAAGCTGTGAAAAAGGTTGTCAAAAAAGCCGTGAAAAAAGCGGCTGTGAAAAAAGCCCCGGCCAAGAAAAAGGCAGTGAAAAAAGCTCCTGCCAAGAAAAAGGTTGTGAAAAAGGCGGTCAAAAAAGCAGTGAAGAAAGCGACAGCAAAGAAAAAGCCCGCTCGTAAGGCTGCTGCCAGAAAGAAAAAGTAAAGTCTGCTGTGATTTTGATGGTCCGCAAGGCCCGTAAAGCAAGGGAACTTAAAGGAAACCTATGAATATTCACGAGTATCAGGCCAAGCAGTTGCTGGCCAAGTTCGGTGTCGCTGTGCCACGCGGGGGTGTTGCTTATACACCGCCAGAGGCTGAAACCGTCGCCAACGATCTGGGTGGTCCTGTGTGGGTCGTCAAATCACAAATTCATGCCGGTGGCCGCGGTGCCGGCCGTTTCGCCGACAACCCGGATGGCAAAGGCGGCGTTCGCGTCGTCACATCCATGGATGAGGTGAAGGAAAGCGTCGGGGAAATGCTCGGCCATGTTCTTGTCACCAAGCAGACTGGTCCTACGGGTAAGGAAGTCAAGCGGGTCTACATCGAAGAAGGCTGCGACATTGCCCGTGAACTTTATCTGTCCATGCTGGTTGATCGTTCGACCTCAAGGGTAACCCTGATGGCATCGACCGAAGGCGGTATGGAAATTGAGGAAGTCGCCGAAGCGACGCCTGAGAAAATCCTTAAAGTTTCAATCGACCCTGCGACCGGTATGTTGCCCTTCCACGCCCGTCAGCTGGCTTTCGGACTGGGCCTTGAAGGCAAGCAGGTCGGCACGGCGACCAAATTCATGTTGGCGCTTTATGATGCGTTTATCAAACTTGATGCCTCGATGATGGAAATCAATCCGCTGGTGGTCACCGGTGACGGTGGCATCATCGCCCTGGATGCGAAAATGAATTTCGACGACAACGCCCTGTTCCGCCACAAGGATGTGGAAGAACTGCGCGACGAGGACGAAGAGGACCCCGCCGAACTTGAAGCGGCCCGTCATGAACTCAATTACATCAAACTTGATGGCAACATTGGCTGCATGGTCAATGGTGCCGGGCTTGCCATGTCGACCATGGATATCATCAAACTTTACGGCGGTGATCCGGCCAATTTCCTGGATGTTGGGGGCGGGGCGACCAAAGAGCGGGTAACAACCGCTTTCAAGCTGATTTTATCAGACCCTAATGTCGAAGGCATTCTGGTCAACATCTTCGGCGGCATTATGCGCTGTGATGTGATTGCCGAAGGCGTCGTCGCCGCCGCACGTGAGGTTAGCCTCAATGTGCCGCTGGTTGTTCGTCTTGAAGGCACCAATGTTGAACTGGGCAAGAAGATTCTGAGCGAGTCAGGGTTAGCCATTGTTTCAGCCGACGATCTGGCCGAAGCGGCCGAAAAGGTCGTCCAGGCCGTGAAGGAGGCTTAAGAGCTATGGCTGTACTTGTCGACTCAGATACCAAAGTCATTTGTCAGGGTTTCACTGGCGCCCAGGGCACATTCCATTCCGAACAGGCCATTGCCTATGGCACCCAAATGGTTGGCGGGGTAACACCCGGCAAGGGTGGCACCAGCCATCTGGATCTGCCGGTCTTTGACACCGTTGCCGATGCGGCCAACGCGACCGGGGCGTCAGCCTCGGTCATCTACGTGCCACCGCCGTTTGCCGGTGACGCCGTCGTCGAGGCCATTGACGCCGGACTGCCCCTGGTTGTCTGCATTACCGAAGGCATCCCGGTGCTGGATATGGTCAAGGTCAAACGCGCCCTTGAAGGCTCTTCAACACGGCTCGTCGGCCCCAATTGTCCCGGTGTTATTACTCCCGGCGAATGTAAAATCGGCATCATGCCCGGCCACATCCACACCCGTGGCAAGGTTGGCATTGTTTCGCGTTCAGGCACCCTGACCTACGAAGCGGTGGCCCAGACCACAGCCGCAGGGCTTGGTCAGTCGACGTGTATCGGTATCGGCGGCGATCCCATCAACGGGACAAACTTCGTCGATTGTCTTGAAATGTTCCTGGGCGATCCGCAAACCGAAGCCATCGTCATGATCGGTGAAATTGGCGGCACCGCCGAAGAAGAAGCCGCCGACTTCATCAAGCAGTCGAAAACCAAAAAACCGGTTGCCAGTTTCATCGCCGGGATGACCGCGCCTCCAGGCCGTCGAATGGGCCATGCCGGGGCGATTATTTCCGGTGGCAAGGGAACCGCTGCGGACAAGATTGAAGCATTGAAAAGCGCCGGAATTTTCGTTGCCGATTCACCGGCGGCGATCGGCTCAACCATGATTGAAGCGATAGCCGGGTGACGATCTAATCATCAAAGGGAGGGGAGGCGGATCAGCTGAAATCCGCCCATATGAACATCATGTCTTCGTCAATTGATAATTTCCTGACCGGTGCCAATGCGACTTATGTTGCAGAGCTCTATGCACGCTTTCTTGAAAACCCCACATTGGTCGATCAGACCTGGGTCGATTTTTTTACCGACCTGGCTGATGATCTGGACGATACGAAGAGCGATTTGGGCGGTGCCAGCTGGGCCCCGTCGGAATCCGGCGTTATTGGCACCAACGGGGGCCTCGTCGCAGAAGAAATAGCGGCCTCCCTGGATCAGGTCGCCGTTTCCCATGTTGGCGGTTCGGCAGCTGAAATGCTGGGTGGCGGTCTGCCGACCATGGCCCGCGGTCTTGACGGACGCGCTGATGCCAACAAAATCCGTCAGGCGACCCTTGATTCGATCAGCGCCCTGATGATGATCCGGGTTTATCGGGTGCGGGGTCATTTGAATGCCAATTTTGACCCCCTTGGGCTGGAGGGCAAGGACCTTCATACGGAGCTTGATCCAAAGACCTACGGTTTCCATGAAGAAGATATGGACCGGCCGATCTTTATCAATAATGTGCTCGGTCTGGAAACCGCGACACCCCGGGAAATTCTCAAGATTTTGAAGGAAACCTACTGCGGCTCCATCGGCGTCGAGTTTATGCATATTCAGGAACCCGAAGAACGCGCCTGGATTCAGCGTCGTATCGAAGGCGCCCACAACCACACGGAATTCACCTTCAAAGGCAAACGCTTCATTTATCAACGCCTTGTCGAAGCCGAAGGGTTCGAGCAGTTCCTCGACAAGAAATACACCGGCACAAAACGCTTTGGCCTGGACGGCGGCGAAAGCCTGATTGCCGCCTTAGAGCAAATCATCAAACGCAGTGGCCAACTGGGCGTCAAGGAAGTGGTCCTCGGTATGCCCCACCGGGGCCGCCTCAACGTGCTCGCTTCGATCATGAATAAACCTTATCTGTCGATGTTTGCCGAATTTATGGGACTCGCCTCAAAGCCGGACGACATCATGGGGTCGGGCGACGTCAAATACCACCTGGGAACATCAGCCGACCGCATCTTCGATGGCAACACAGTTCATTTGTCTCTGACCGCCAACCCGTCGCATCTGGAAGCGGTCAACACCGTGGTGCTTGGCAAAGTGCGGGCCAAACAGGCGCAAATCGGCGATGAAGAACGCAAGAGCATTATGGGCCTTCTGATGCATGGCGACGCCGCTTTCGCCGGTCAGGGACTGGTCCCTGAAACCCTGGATTTGTCACAACTGAAGGGTTACCGGACCGGCGGCACCGTTCATTTTATTGTTAATAACCAGATCGGTTTCACCACCGCACCGTCCAAATCGCGTTCCTCGCCGTATCCTTCAGATATCGCCAAGGGCATTCAGGCGCCGATCTTCCATGTTAACGGTGATGATCCCGAAGCGGTTGTTCACGTCGCCCGGATCGCCGCCGAATTCCGCCATGAATTTAACCGCGACGTGGTCATCGACATGTTCTGCTATCGCCGCCATGGCCATAACGAGGGTGACGAACCGATGTTCACCCAGCCGATTATGTATAAGGCGATCAAGAAGCATCCGACGACCCGCGACATCTACGCCCAGCAGCTTGAAAATGAAGGCGTGCTTGGTGAAGGTGAGGCCCAGCAAATCATGCAGGGCTTTGATAGCGAACTTGAAAAGGAATTTGCCGCCGCAAGCACCTACAAACCCAACAAGGCCGACTGGCTTGAAGGCAAGTGGAAGGGACTGATCCAACTCACCGGCGATGAAGAAATGCTCGATGACGACACCGCAGTCTCCATGGAACTGCTCAAAGAAGTTGGCCTGTCCATTGCGCGGGTGCCCGAAAACATCGAACTGAACAAAAAAATCGTTCGCCAACTTGATGCCAAGCGCAAGATGATTGAAGACGGCAAAGGTATCGACTGGGCGATGGGAGAAGCGTTGGCTTTCGGGACTTTGCTTGTCGAGGGCACGGGTGTCAGGCTTTCCGGTCAGGATTCCGGACGTGGCACGTTTTCCCACAGGCATTGCGTTTTGGTCGACCAAAACAACGAAAACCGTTATTTCCCGTTAAGTGAAATTCGTGATGAACAGGCCCAGTTCGAGGTTATGGACAGCCCGCTTTCAGAAGCCGGTGTGCTTGGTTTCGAGTATGGATATTCGCTCGCCGATCCGCAAACACTGGTCTTGTGGGAGGCCCAGTTTGGCGATTTTGCCAATGGCGCACAGGTCATCATCGATCAGTTTATTTGCTCCGGTGAATCCAAATGGCTCAGGATGTCAGCCGTTTGCATGTTGCTGCCTCATGGTTTTGAAGGTCAGGGACCAGAGCATTCCTCGGCCCGGCTTGAGCGCTATCTGCAATTGTGCGCCGAAGACAACATGCAGGTCGTCAACATCACCACCCCGGCCAATTACTTCCATGCGCTGAGAAGGCAAATGCGGCGCAACTTCCGCAAACCCCTGATCGTGATGTCACCAAAATCACTGCTGCGTCACAAACAGGTGATTTCCAACCTGGGTGAAATGGGCCCCGACACCCGCTTCCGCCGTGTTCTTCCCGAAACGGCCAACTTGGGACTGGACAAGAATATTCGACGGGTCGTGGTCTGCACCGGCAAGATTTATTATGACCTTCTGCAAGCCCGCCGTGATGCGGGCACCAAGGATGTGGCGATTATTAGGGTCGAACAACTTTATCCGTGGCCGCGCAAGTCGCTTTATCAGCAATTGAGCCGCTATCCCAACGCTGAAATTGTCTGGGTTCAGGAAGAACCTGCCAACATGGGCGCCTGGTTCTTTGTCTATCCGCGCTTCCTGTCCATGTTCGACAAGCTGGATGGAAAAAACAAACGACCGACCTATATCGGACGCACGGCGGCGGCTTCACCAGCCACCGGCTTTGCCAAGGTTCACAAGGCCGAACAGGATGAAATCGTTGAACGTGCCCTGCATGTGGCGATTGAAGACCTGCCGCAACCGTTTATGCGTAGCGGTTACTAAATTTTATTATTTGATTTAACTCAGACATCGAGGATGACATGGCGACGGAAATAAAAGTACCAACACTGGGAGAATCCGTAACCGAGGCCACAGTTGCCAAGTGGATGAAATCGGTTGGCGACGCGGTTGCCCTTGACGAACCCCTGGTCGAGCTTGAAACCGACAAGGTAACACTTGAAGTGAATGCGCCAAAGGCTGGGACCTTAAGCGCCATTAGCGCCGATGAAGGGGCCGAAGTTGAAGTCGGCGCATTGCTGGGGATGCTGGAAGAAGGCGCCGGCGCCCCTGCCGCCAAACCGGCGGCCAAGCCCGAACCGGCCCCTGCCGCCCCGGTCCCTGAACCAGTACCCGCAGCCGCTCCGGCACCTGCCGCAGCCGCAAGCGCAACTTTATCGCCAGCGGTCCGCAAGCTGGTCGAAGAAAACAACCTCGATCCGGCAGCCATTCCAGCCACCGGCAAGGACGGCCGCCTGGTCAAGGGCGATGTGCTGGCCTTTTTGGAAGGTGGCGCTGCTGCTCCTGCCGCCGCCCCCGCTGCCGCCAGTGCGCCAGCCCCTGCGGCGGCGAGTTATCCGGCCCGGCCAGCTGGTCCGCGCGAGGAAAAAGTCCGGATGACGCGCCTGCGCAAGATGGTCGCGGCGCGCCTGAAAGAAGCCCAGAACACGGCGGCCATGCTGACAACGTTCAATGAAGTGGACATGACCGAAGTGATGGCGATGCGGGCCAAGTACAAAGAAATTTTCGAGAAGAAGCACGGCGTTAAGGTCGGCTTTATGTCGATTTTCGCGAAAGCCTGTGTCGTTGCCCTGCGCGAATTCCCGGGTGTCAACGCGGAAATTAGTGGCGATGAGATCATTTATAAAAACTACTATGATATTGGTGTCGCCGTCGGCTCGCCGCAAGGCCTGGTGGTGCCGGTACTGCGCGATACGGACGCCGCAAGTTTCGCCGAAATTGAAGCCCAAATCGGTGACTATGGCCGCCGTGCCCGTGATGGCAAACTAACCATGGACGAAATGCAGGGCGGATCGTTCACCATCACCAATGGCGGCATTTTCGGCTCGCTGTTGTCGACGCCGATCCTCAACCCGCCGCAATCAGGTATTTTGGGAATGCACAAAATCCAGCAACGACCCATGGTCATGCCAGATGGTTCGATTGAGGCCCGGCCGATGATGTATCTGGCCCTGTCCTACGATCACCGCATCGTCGATGGCCGCGAGGCGGTATCGTTCCTGGTTCGCGTCAAGGATTGCATCGAAGACCCGCAGCGCATCATGCTGGACACCTGATAATAATAAGGACAACTTAAACCATGAGCGATTCCTATGATGTCATTGTTGTTGGCGGTGGTCCCGGTGGTTATGTGTGCGCCATCCGCGCCGCCCAGCTGGGTTTGAAAGTGGCCTGCGTCGATAAACGCGGCACCCTTGGCGGCACTTGTTTGAACGTCGGTTGCATTCCCTCGAAGGCTTTGTTGCAGTCGTCTCATCATTTTGAAGCGGCGTCTCATGAATTCGCCGCCCACGGTGTAAAGACCGGCAAGGTCGCCCTTGATCTGAAAACCATGCTCGGGCGCAAGGACAAGGTCGTCGATGACCTGACCAAGGGCATCGAGTTCCTGCTCAAGAAAAACAAGGTCGATTACATTATCGGTACAGGCGTCATCAAGGCCGCAGGTACCCTTGAGGTGACACCGGCAAAGGGCAAGAAGCAGGTTCTTAAAACCAAGAACATTGTTATCGCCACCGGTTCGGATGTTGCCCCGCTTCCCGGCGTAACCATTGACGAGAAGCAGATCGTCAGTTCGACCGGTGCGCTGGCCCTTACCAAAGTGCCGAAATCCATGGTCGTCGTTGGCGGCGGGGTGATCGGTCTGGAGTTGGGCTCTGTCTGGCGCAGACTGGGGGCGGAGGTTACCGTCGTTGAATTCCTCGACAGCATTCTGCCGGGCATGGACGGTGAAGTGGTTAAACAAATGACCCGGACACTGAAAAAGCAGGGCATGACGTTCAAATTGCAAGCCAAGGTCACGGCTGCCAAGGCATCGAAAGCCGGGGTTAGCTTAAGCGTCGAGTCGCGCGATGGCGGGAAGGCCGAAAAAATCAAGGCTGACGTGGTTCTGGTTGCTATCGGTCGCAGACCCTATAGCGATGGGTTAGGCCTGGATAAGGTCGGCGTCGCCACGGACCGGGGCTTTATCACCACGGACCATGATTTGCAGACCAATGTGGCCGGTATCTACGCTATTGGCGATGTCATTGGTGGGGCCATGCTGGCCCACAAGGCCGAAGAAGAAGGTGTCGCCGTTGCCGAACATTTGGCAGGTCAGTCCGGGCACGTTAACTACGACGTGATTCCGGGCGTTGTCTACACCTGGCCGGAAGTGGCGTCCCTGGGCAAGACCGAAGAAGCCTTGAAAGAGGAAGGCGTCGCATACAGCGTCGGTAAATTCCCCTTCAGCGCCAATTCACGGGCCCGCGCCAATGCTGATAGCGAAGGCTTTGTGAAGATATTGGCCGACGCCAAAACGGACAAAGTGCTGGGTGTTCATATCGTTGGACCGGCAGCGGGTGACTTGATTGCCGAGGCTGTTTCGGTGATGGAATTTGGTGGTTCTGCTGAAGATATCGCGCGCACCTGTCATGCGCACCCGGGACTTTCCGAAGCGGTCAAGGAAGCGGCCCTTGCGGTTGGCGGTCGCGCCATCCATATGTAAGGTGTAAGCTTTACCTTTATTGAGGGGAGGCAAACCCCGTGTTCGAACTTTTATCAGGCAGCGAAGGCAAGGTTGTTGGCATTCACGCCAGTGGCCGCTTGACGGATTCCGACTACAAGACGTTCATGCCCAAAATCGAAGAGCGGATCGACGAATACGGCAAAATCAGGCTGTTGGTCGATATGGAAGGGTTCGCCGGTTGGGACATGTATGCGGCGTGGGACGATTTCACTTTCGGTATGACCCATTGGCATCATTTTGAAAAAATGGCCCTGGTTGGTGACGCGACCTGGGAACGGTTGGCGGCCAAGGCGGCTGACTTGTTGATTCGCGGCGATGTCCGTTATTTTGACTTGTGTGATCGCGATGCCGCCTGGGACTGGATTAAAGAATAAGTGACGATTTCGGCCTCTCCTTTACGCCTGAGCGTGGTTTTGTGTCTGGCCGAAATTGTCGGGATGACCGGGTTTTCGGTCTTTCCCGCCCTGCTTCCCGGGTTCATCCATGAATGGTCCTTAAGCAATACGCAAGCGGGCTGGATTAACGGCATTCTTTACGGCGGTTATTTGGTGGCGGTTCCGGTTCTGGTCAGTCTGACCGACCGACTGCCACCCAAGCGCATTTATTTCCTGTCCATGGCCTTAAGCGGTATCGCGTGTATTGGCTTTGCCCTGTTCGCCGAAGGTCTGTGGACGGGGTTGCTTTTTCGCGCCCTTATCGGCATCGGCCTGGCCGGCACCTACATGCCGGGCTTGAAAATTATCAGCGATCATATCGAAGGGCCCTTTCAAAGCCGCGCCATTGCGTTTTATACGGCCAGTTTCTCCATCGGTGCGGCGCTTTCTTTCCTGATGGCCGGTGAAATTGCCAGTCTTTATGACTGGCGATGGGCTTCGATTGTCGCCGCTGGCGGCCCTTTACTGGCGATGATGCTGGTTTCGCCGGTGCTGCCACGGGAACTCCCCCATGATCATGAGGAACCGGACACCCATCTGCTTGATTTCAGGCCGGTGCTGAAATGCCGGGCGGCCATGGGATATGTCCTTGCCTACACGGCCCATAATTTCGAGTTGTTTAATTTGCGCTCGTGGATGGTCGCTTATCTGGTTTTTGCTCAAGGGCTGGTGAAACCGGGGTATGAAATGTGGAGCGCCACGGCGGCGGCGACGTTTGTCACGTTGTTGGGATTACCCTCAAGCGTTATCGGTAACGAGTTGTCCAACCGTTTCGGCAGGAATCGGGTGATCACCGTTGTCATGTTATCCTCAGCGGTGCTTTCGGCGGTTATCGGCTTTCTTGCCGGAAACGTTCCCTACTGGCTGATTATCGGGTGCTTTATTATTTACGGGATTACGGTGACGGCGGACTCGGCGTCCATTACATCAGGCGTCGTCGCCTCTGCCCCAAAGGGCTACCGGGGGGCGACCATGGCGGTTCATTCCTGCATCGGTTTTTCCGGTGCTTTTCTGGGCCCGCTGATCTTCGGGGTGATGCTTGATGTTGGCGCAAGCACGGCGTTCGTGTCGCCCTGGGGGTTGGCTTTCGTCGTTACCGGACTGGCCGTCGCCATGGGCCCGGTCGCTCTCAGAATATTTCGGGCTGACCCCGATCACACGTGATGACCAGGATCAGCCCTTAAAAAGCTACTTCTTGGCCCAGACGTCACCGGCGACACTAATCAGTGCGGCCTTGATGGTGTTAGGGCTGTCCATGATATTCATGAAGCTGTTGTCACCCATCATTGCCAGATCAGGGAAGCTGATGGCGATACGGAAACGCGCTGACAAGGCATAGACCCGATTGCCGGTTACCAGCATTTCATAGGGTAAATGAGCAGAAGAGCGGATGTCCTTGAAGTCGATCTCGCTCATCAGGAATTTGTCATCCTGTTGATCGCCTGCGCCCTTGGCGCCGTTCATGGCGACGCCGAAAAGAACCTCGTCTTTGCCCGGAATATCAATGCGATAGACCTTGCTGATGCCGCTTGTACCGGCGGCCAAGCCCTTTTCGACGGCGGCGACCGCGTCAGCGTGGTTCAGGAAGCGCGACAGATAATGCGGGTCGGTAAAGTATTCCATGCCGAACATGTAGTGGTAATCACGAAGCGCCCTGTCGCTCATGCCACCGCTCATGCCGTATTCTTCTGTCTTGCCCAGCGCCCCTTCAAGGGCTTTGGCGGCGAAGTCCAGATTGCCATCCATGCGGTAAGCACCGGCCATATAGTAGGGGTTGGTGTAGGAAACCTGAATTTCACCACCGTGTTTGGTTATTGAAACCCGCTGGGCCGCGCCGAAGCCGCCACGCTCGGATTTTGCAGCCGTCTTCTTCATGGCATCGTTGGTGACGACAAGAATGGTGGTGGTTGGATAGGGGCTGTGGGTGCCGACAATCTCAAGTCCGGCAGCCGTCAATTTGGCGCTGACTTCAGTGACTGTGGTCGCCATTTCACCGGCCCCTTTTGAGGCCAGAACAAACGGTTTGTATTTCGGTTTCGACGCGGCGGATGCGTCGGCAAGGCTAAAATTAACAGCGAAAATGGCCAGCAGGGCCACTTTAAGAATTCTCTTCATTGGACGTCCTCCCCTTACTTTACAAGTTGCTAAAGTATAGAAGGTTGGCCTTTGAAGATAGGTAGTATCATGCGCACACAAATAAACGCTTTAATTTCAATAGATTAAAGTTGTCAGCGACTTTTGGCCCGGGGATGGGCCTGTTTGTAGACGGCGCTTAGACGTCCTGCATCGACGTCCGTATAACGCTGGGTGGTCGATAATGAAGCATGACCCAGAAGCTCCTGAATGGTGCGCAGATCGCCACCACCACTTAACAGATGGGTCGCGAAACTGTGGCGCATGGCGTGCGGGGTCGCTGTTTCGGGCAGGCCCAGATAATGGCGCAGATTGCGCACCTGTTTCTGGAATACACCGGGGTTCAACCGCTTGCCACGGGCGCCAACGAACAGGGGGCCCTCGGGGCTTAAGGTAAAGGGGCAGGCATCGATATAGGCATTAACCGCCTCGACGACGACAGATAGCAGGGGCACCACCCGTTGCTTATTAGCTTTGCCAGTAATCATCATCGCCTGACCGCTTGGCGCTTCGCTGCGGTTCAACTCCAGGGCTTCTGAAATGCGCAGGCCACAGCCGTAAAGCAGGGTCATCAGGGCGACGTCGCGTTTGCCAATCCACGGTTCAAGCGCCAGCTCGTCAATGGCCGATACCGCTTCCAGGGCATCTTCTTCGGTCAAGGCCTTGGGGACCGATTTTGGCAACCTGGGGGTCCGCATCCCGCCGATGGCGGCGTTATGAGCAAGGTCACGGCGCTCCAGGAATCTGAAAAAATTGCGTAACGTTGAAAGCCCGCGCGCCATGGAAGCGCGGGACAGTCCATCGGCGTTGCGGCGGGCCAGAAAACTTCTGAAATCGGCGGTTTTTAATTTTTCCAGATCCTTTAACCCTGCCGGGAAACCCAGATGATCGTTCAGGAAGGATAAAAAAAAGCCTAGGTCGCGGCCGTAGCCATCAATGGTATGACGCGAACAGCGCCGCTCGTGGATCAGCCAGTCGCGCCAGCTTTCGATGGCGGACATGACGCCCGGTTCGGCATTCAGTAAGTTCAGGTCTTTATCACCAGACATTTATCGATACACCGCTCCAAAACCCTGGCTAAAAAGCCGATTAGTTCTGTGCCCTGGCCGGGATAAAAAGCGCTGCCCCTGGAGCCCAGGGCGAGCAGACCGGGCGGCGTTTGGTGTCCGGGTCTGAGCCTGGCCAGTGCGGCTGAATGAACAAGCCCCGCCCCTTCACCAAACAGACCGCCATCGTCGGCGACATCGCGCATGAGAAGAACATCCTGATCAGGACCCAGATGGCGCTCCACATCGCCGGGCAGGAAGCGGATGACGCCGCTAGACATCAGTTCGGTCCCCGGTGTGTTGGCCGGTTCAAAACCGATTTTGGTAACATCAATATCCAAAAGCAGGGGGAAGTCTTCGGAAATGACCCGGATCAGCTGATTGAAATTGGTTGCCGACAACAAAGCCAACACGGCGGTATGGGTACGGGTTTGAATGGACATGTTGGTACGGCTGGTTTCGATCACGTCCTGGGCGCAGTCGCGCAGGTTGTCGATTTCACCGCGCAGTTGCTCAAGCATGAACTGCTGCATGTCGGCAACACCGTCGCCGCTCCAGCGGGACGGGGCCATCATGTTTTTTAAAACTTCGGGATTGCGGGTCAGAAAATCAGGATTTTCGGAAAGAAAGTCGCTGACCTGCTCTTCACTCAAGTCCCTGCTCGCTTCACTGGCGGCATCATTTTTAAGTCCACTCATCTTCAGGTGTTCCTGTCATCTACCAGATTCGCTTAAAGTGTACCCCATGCCCGAGTCTCCTGCCAAACACTGTCATCTTCCCGGTTCCCGTGTCGCCGTACTGCTGGCCCTTCCGTTGCCCGCGCCGTACGACTACCGGGTTGCTGAAGACATGACCCTTGAAGACGGTGATTTTGTCCGTGTGCCGCTGGGTCGACGCGAAGTCAGCGGTGTCGTTTGGGGCGCGGGCAGCGAGACTGTCGCAGAAAGCAAGATCAGGGAGGTGCTGGCAAAGCTTGAGGTAACGCCCCTGAACGGGAATTTCAGACGCTTTCTTGATTGGGTCGCCGGTTATACGGTTTCGCCCCCCGGCGCGGTTTTGAAAATGGCGATGAGCGTGCCTGCCGCCCTGCAAAAACCAAAACCGGTTATTGCTTACGAACTCAATCCCGTCCTGCCTGACATTAAAATAACAGCGGCCCGGCAGCGGGTGCTCAATGTCCTGAAAGACGGCCAGCCGCCCAGAGCAGCGGCTGAACTGGCCCGCGAGGCAGCCGTCGGAACGTCCGTTGTCAGTGGTCTTGTCAAGGTCGGCGCGCTGCTTTCCATAGAAGTTCAGCCATATCTTGCCGTTGCTGCGCCCGACGGCGATCATCCAGGACCCGACCTGTCGCCGGGTCAGGCCGAAAGCGGGACCATATTGGCCGGGGATGTGAGCAAAGGCGGTTTCGCCGTCTCGTTACTTGACGGGGTGCCGGGGTCGGGCAAAACCGAAGTTTATTTTCAGGCTGTCGCCGAAGCCCTGAAGCAGGGCCGTCAGGCTTTGGTGTTGTTGCCGGAAATTTCCTTAAGCGCTCAGTGGCTGGATCGTTTCGAGCGCCGTTTCGGTGCCGCCCCTGCCCAGTGGCATTCGGATTTGACACCGGCCACCCGTCGCGATACCTGGCGGGCCGTCAGTGAAGGTCGCGCCAGGGTCGTCGTCGGCGCGCGTTCGGCTCTTTTCCTGCCTTTCAAGGATCTCGCCCTGATTGTTGTCGACGAAGAACACGAAGGGGCGTTCAAGCAGGAAGAGGGGGTCATTTATAATGCCCGCGACATGGCCGTGGTGCGGGCCAGTCTTGCCGATATCCCGATCGTGCTGGCATCGGCGACGCCGTCCCTGGAATCGGTGGTAAATGCGAAAGGCGGCAGGTACCGCTTGTTGCATTTGCCTGAACGCCATGGCGGTGCTGAATTGCCTGATGTTTCACTCATTGATATGCGGGCCGAGGCCCCGACAGGCGGGCACTGGCTTTCGCCGCAGCTGGTTGATCAGTTGAAAGAAACCTTCGCCGCCGGTGAGCAGGCGATGCTGTTTCTTAATCGCCGGGGTTATGCGCCGCTAACCCTGTGTCGCACCTGCGGTCATCGTTTCGCCTGTCCCAACTGCAGCACCTGGCTGGTCAGTCACCGTCGCGGGGCCGGGAAAATGCAATGTCATCACTGTGGTTATGTAACCCCGATGCCTGAAAATTGTCCGACCTGCGAAAAGGATACACTGGCCGCTTGTGGTCCCGGTGTCGAACGGCTGGCCGAAGAAGTGGCCGAATTGTTTCCGGATATCCGCACCGATATTGCGGCCAGCGACTCGATTGCCGGACCGAAGGCGGCAGCGGAACTGGTGGCCCGTATTGAAGCCCACCAGATCGATTTGATTATTGGCACCCAGATTGTCGCCAAGGGTTATCATTTTCCGCTCCTCACACTGGTCGGGGTGGTTGATGCTGATCTGGGACTGTCAGGGGGTGATCTGCGTGCTGCCGAACGCACATACCAGTTGCTTTATCAGGTCGCAGGAAGGGCCGGCCGGGCAAAGCGCCCGGGCCGGGTGGCGCTGCAAACCTACATGCCTGATCACCCGGTCATGCAGGCGTTGCTGTCGGGCGAACGCGAACGTTTCATTGAAACGGAAACAAAGGCCCGGGAAAATTCCGACATGCCGCCGTTTTCAAGGCTGGCGGCGCTTATTGTTTCAGGTCCTTTGGAGGCGGAAGTGGATAAGGTCGCCGCCCTTCTGGGCCGTAAGGCGCCTAACTATAAAGACGTTATGATTTTGGGTCCGGCGACGGCCGCGCTGGCCCGGATCAGGGGGCGTCATCGCAGACGTTTTCTGGTCAGGGCGGCAAAACAGGTCGATCTTCAGGGGCTGCTAAATGATTGGTTGGCGCAGGTCCCAAGTGGCGGCAAAGTGCGCATCCAGGTAGATATCGACCCCTATAGTTTCCTGTGAGCAGGATTATCCGGGGATACTCTACGTTTTGCTAATATGCGAGTGTCTGATTTTCATTGGAATTCAGCCATTTTTCTGTTGTTAATAAGTACTTATGAGTCATCTTGCATGGCCAAGATGAGTATGATAGATAACAGTCAAATCACCGGGCGTTTTAAAGCGCCTTTTTTAATAAATTATCGACTTTCGGACTTAAGGGATTTCCCAGTTGTCATCCGACAAATCAGGCACCAGCGGGCTGGCAGGCCGATATGCCTCCGCCCTTTTCGACTTGGCTGTCGCCGACAAACAGCTTGATGCTGTGACCGGCAACCTTGAACAGCTCAGCGCCATGATCGAGGAAAGTGATGATTTGCGCGTGCTTCTTGGCTCGCCGGTGATTTCACGTGACGATCAAACCAAGGCGATGGCGGCGCTTGCCGAAAAAGCCGGTTTTGATGCGTTGACCCGTAATTTTATCAGCGTCGTCGCCGATAACCGGCGTCTTTTCGTGCTGCCGGCGATTATTAGTGCTTTTCGGGAAATTCTTAAAGTGCATCGGGGCGAGGCGACTGCTGAAGTCGTCTCAGCATCCGAACTTTCAGACAAACAGGTTAAAGCCCTTGGTGATCAGCTTAAAAAAGCTATCGGCACCAAGGTTACCATAGACACTTCTGTCGATCCCGAACTGCTTGGCGGCCTCGTCGTCAAGGTTGGTTCGCGTATGATTGACAGTTCTCTTCGCACCAAGCTGCAACAGTTGCGGTTAGCCATGATAGGGGTTGGATAATGGACATCCGGGCGGCGGAAATTTCCGCTATTCTCAAGGATCAGATCAGCAATTTCGGGACCGAGGCGGAAGTCGCCGAAGTCGGACAGGTTCTTTCAGTCGGTGACGGTATCGCCCGCGCCTACGGACTGGACAATGTTCAGGCCGGTGAAATGGTTGAATTTCCGGGCGGCATCAAAGGCATGGCCTTGAACCTGGAATCAGATAACGTCGGTATCGTTATTTTCGGCGATGACCGTTCGATCAAGGAAGGCGACACGGTTAAAAGAACCGGCGCTATCGTTGATACGCCTGTCGGCAAGGGCCTGCTGGGCCGTGTTGTTGACGGTCTTGGCAACCCCATTGACGGCAAGGGCCCGATTGTCGATGCCGAGCGGATGCGTGTTGAGGTCAAGGCGCCGGGCATTATCCCGCGTAAATCAGTGCATGAACCCATGCAGACCGGCCTTAAGGCTATTGATAGCCTGATCCCCATTGGCCGTGGTCAGCGCGAATTGATCATTGGTGACCGTCAGACCGGTAAAACCGCCATCATCATGGATACCATCATTAATCAGAAGGTAACCAACGACGCCGCCAAGGACGATAGCGAAAAACTGTTCTGCATTTATGTTGCGATCGGCCAAAAGCGCTCGACCGTCGCCCAGATCGTTAAAACCCTGGAAGAAAATGGCGCTATGGAATATTCCATTGTCGTCGCTGCCACCGCGTCGGAACCGGCGCCGCTTCAGTTCCTGGCCCCGTACACCGGCTGCACCATGGGCGAATATTTCCGCGATAACGGTATGCACGCGGTTATCTGTTATGACGATTTGTCCAAACAGGCCGTCGCTTACCGGCAGATGTCGCTATTGCTTCGCCGCCCGCCTGGACGTGAAGCTTTCCCGGGTGACGTTTTCTACCTGCATTCACGCCTTTTGGAACGCGCCGCCAAGATGAACGAAGACAATGGCTCTGGTTCACTGACTGCGCTTCCGGTTATTGAAACCCAGGCTTCGGACGTTTCGGCTTATATCCCGACCAACGTGATTTCGATCACCGACGGTCAGATCTTCCTGGAAACGGAACTGTTCTATCAGGGCATCCGGCCAGCCGTGAACGTTGGTATTTCGGTGTCTCGTGTCGGTTCTGCCGCCCAGGTCAAGGCCATGAAGAAAGTTTCCGGCTCGATCAAGCTGGAACTGGCCCAGTACCGTGAAATGGCTGCGTTCGCGCAGTTTGCCTCCGATCTTGATGCCTCGACCCAGCGTTTGCTGGCCCGTGGTGCCCGTTTGACGGAAGTTCTCAAGCAGGGCCAGTTCGTGCCTTACCCCGTTGAAGAGCAGGTTGTCGTCATTTTTGCCGGTGTTAATGGCTATCTTGATGGTATCGGGACGGGCGACGTCACCCGCTTTGAGCAATCGCTGCTTGATGATGTGCGCGCCAACGGCACAGGCATCCTTGCAGCCATTCGTGATAGCGGTGACCTGAGCCAGGAGACCGAGGACAAGCTCAAGGATTTCCTTGAAAAATTCACCAAGGCATTTGCTTAAGGGCGCACCGTCTTATGGCTAACCTGAAAGACCTGAGAATCCGGATCAACAGCGTCAAATCGACGCGTAAGATCACGTCGGCCATGAAAATGGTTGCCGCATCGAAGCTCAAACGGGCCCAAAGTGCTGCGGAAGAAGGTCGTCCTTATGCCGAACGCATGGAACGGATGCTGGGGGAATTGACTTCCAGCCTGTCGACCATGGACGGCGCGCCGAAACTGCTTTCGGGTAGCGGTGCCGATGATACCCACCTGATCGTCGCCATCACCGCTGATCGTGGCCTGTGCGGCGGTTTTAACGGATCGATCATCCGCGAAGCCAGGCGTCAGGTAATCGATTTGCAGGCGCAAGGTAAAAAAGTCAAAATTCTTTGCCTTGGTCGCAAGGGCCGCGATGGCCTGAACCGGAATTTCCCCAACGATATCATCGATACCCTGGAAGGCCTGACCAAGACAGGCGTCGAATACAACATGGTTAGCGATGTGGCGGTCAATCTGGTCGAACGTTTCGAGGCCGAAGAATTTGACATCTGCACCATCATCTACAACCGTTTTGTTTCGGCGATTTCCCAGGACGTCACCGTCCAGCAAGTGATTCCGTTCCCGGTTCCCGAAGTGGACGAGCAAGACGCAGCCGCCGATAAATCGCAGAACGCCATGTATTTGATGGAGCCTTCGGAAGAAGAAATCCTTGATGAGTTGCTGCCGCGTAATTTGTCGGTGCAATTGTTCAGGGCGCTATTGGAGAGCAATGCATCGGAACACGGTGCCAGAATGAGTGCCATGGACAATGCAACCCGCAACGCCGGCGACATGCTCGACGATTTGACCATGACCTACAACCGTACCCGTCAGGCCGTTATTACCAGCGAACTGATTGAAATCATCTCCGGCGCCGAGGCCCTTTAGGGTCGCGCTGGCAAAGTTAACGAAGAAGGCATTTTTAGGAGCCTGAGCCATGAGTAAGAATAATGTTGGAACTATTACCCAGGTCACCGGCGCTGTCGTCGATGTCCATTTTGAAGGTGATCTGCCCAATATCCTGAACGCGTTGGAAACCGACAATGGCGGCAACCGACTGGTCCTTGAGGTTGCCCAGCATCTGGGTGAATCGACGGTTCGTACCATCGCCATGGACACCACCGACGGCCTTGTCCGTGGACACGAAGTGACCGATACGGGCGAGCCGATTTCGGTTCCCGTTGGACCCGAAACACTGGGTCGTATCGTCAACGTTATCGGTGAGCCGGTCGATGAACGCGGCCCGGTCAATACCAAGATGCGTTTCCCCATTCACAGGGCCGCCCCGGAATTCATCGAGCAATCGACGGAAACGGAAATTCTCGCCACCGGTATCAAGGTCGTCGATCTGCTGGCCCCGTACGTGAAAGGTGGCAAGATCGGCCTGTTCGGCGGCGCTGGTGTCGGCAAGACGGTTCTGATCATGGAGTTGATCAACAACATCGCCAAAGGCCACGGCGGTTATTCGGTGTTTGCCGGTGTTGGCGAGCGTACCCGTGAAGGTAACGACCTTTACCATGAAATGATTGAATCCGGCGTTATCGACCTGGAAGGCGACAATTCCAAGGCGGCGCTTTGCTATGGCCAGATGAACGAGCCGCCAGGTGCCCGCGCCCGGGTCGCCCTTTCGGGGCTTTCCATGGCCGAATATTTCCGCGACGAAGAAGGCCAGGATGTGCTGTTCTTCATGGATAATATTTTCCGCTTCACCCAGGCTGGTTCGGAAGTGTCGGCGCTGCTTGGTCGTATTCCTTCGGCCGTTGGTTACCAGCCGACCCTGGCCACCGATATGGGCACCTTGCAGGAACGCATTACCTCGACCAACAAGGGTTCGATTACCTCGGTGCAGGCGATTTATGTTCCTGCCGATGATTTGACCGATCCGGCCCCGGCGACATCGTTCGCCCACCTGGACGCAACGACGGTGCTGAGTCGTCAAATCGCCGAACTTGGTATTTACCCGGCTGTTGATCCGCTCGATTCCACCTCGCGCATTCTTGAGCCGCGGGTTATCGGCGACGAACATTACAACACCGCCCGTGAAGTTCAGCGTATTTTGCAGACCTACAAATCGCTGCAGGACATCATCGCCATTCTGGGTATGGATGAACTTTCCGAAGACGATAAAGTGACGGTCGCCCGGGCCCGTAAAATCCAGCGCTTCCTCAGCCAGCCGTTCCATGTTGCCGAAGTCTTTACAGGTACGCCGGGCGTGTTCGTCAACCTGGAAGACACCATCAAGGGCTTCAAGGGCATCGTCGATGGCGAATACGATCACCTGCCTGAAGCGGCGTTCTACATGATTTCAACCATTGAATCGGCTGTAGAAAAAGCCAAGAAGATGGCCGAAGAAGCGGCTTAGGTTAGGACCATCCGATGGCCGAAGAAAAAATAGAACTGGAAATTGTCACCCCGGCCAAGCTGCTGTTCAGCGGCGCCGCCGACATGGTTGTCGTCCCTGGCGGGGAAGGCGATTTTGGTATGCTGCCGGGTCACGCACCGATGCTTTCAACCGTGCGGGCCGGTACCATTGATATTTACGACGGTGACAAGGTCACGGCCCAGGTTTTCGTTGAAGGCGGGTTTGCCGAAGTGACCGACGAGCGCTGCACGGTACTTGTGGAGACGGCGATGATGGTCGCCGACATTGACAAGGCAGCAGCCGAAAAGCGCCTGACTGACGCCAAAGCGGCCCAGGGCGCTGACAAGGATCATGTCGATGGTCTTGATGGCCCCGAAGTGACTGCCGCCGAAGCCATGGTTTCCGCCGCCGATTAATTCTTTCATTGAAGTAGAGTGCAATCATGACGCTCTATCTTGTTCAGCATGGTGACGCCCTTGGTAAGGCCCAGGACCCTTTGCGCCCTTTAAGTGAAAAGGGCCTGCAGGACGTGCGCTCCATGGCCTCGTTTTTGGCTGACAGGGGCATCAGGCCAGCACGTGTTATTCACAGCGGCAAAGCCCGGGCCATGGAAACGGCCCAATTGTTATCGGGCGGTGAGGTCGAGGAAATTGATATCGGGTTGGCTCCCAACGATCCGACGGAACCTGTTAAAAACCTGATCGAAAGCTGGGACGAGGACGTCATGATTGTCGGCCACCTGCCGTTCATGGGCCGCCTGGTTGCGCACCTGGTGGGCGGCACACCGGATGCTGATACGGTGTCCTTTGAGCCGGGCACGGTGGTTTGCCTGAAAAAGGGCGAGGAGGGCAACTGGAGCCTTCACTGGATGCTCAGGCCATCTTTGCTGGGGGAGCCGCTTTAAGCGTTAAGGAACGGTACGTAAGCGCGGTCGGTGCGCATGATGTGGTTGATCAGCCAGTTTTCCAGGAATTTCATAACATCATTAATATTGATAGCTGACGGGTCTGTGGCGTATTGGTCTGAAATGCCGCGCACCACCTGTTCAATCTCGCGGTGTTTTTTCATATGCGCCGCGCCATCGGGGTAGTCGCTTTCCAGAAACAGGCTCTCTTCGCGCTGGAAATGCAACTCGACGTAGTTAATCAGGTATTTGATGACGGTCGAGGTTTCTTCAGAACTGAGACCTTTGCTAACGCAAGAAAACAGTTCGTTGGTAATGTTAACCAGTGTTTGGTGGTCGTAATCGATCAGCGCATGGCCGACGCAGTATTCGTCCTTCCACTGGATGTGCATTGCACTCATTTTTTATGGGCCCCCACCCTATAATTATTCCCAACAAACCTTACGTGGCTTCAAGAATAGGGTCAAAATACAGCAAGGAAGGCGAGAGTCAAGGTGCCCCCTATCCGCACGGGTGGGGACGATAATTCTATGATTTTCGCCGTTTCCAGGACTTTTTTGTTTTTGCCTTGGCCTTCGAGTCCCAGCCACTTTTGGCCGCTGCTTTGGGGGCGATCCCGGCTTTGTTCAGGCCCAGCTCAGAGGCTTCAAGTCTTCGCACTTCATCACGCAATCTGGCCGCTTCTTCAAATTCAAGGTCGGCGGCGGCGGCTTTCATGCGTTCCTCAAGATCTTTTATGTGGCCACGTAAATTATGCCCGACAAGGTGCTTGTCACCTGAAACGCCGGTATCGACGGTGACGTAGTCCTCTTCGTAAACGCTGCCCAGAACGTCTGTTATTTTTGAGCGAATGCTTTCTGGCGTAATGCCGTTGGCGGCGTTGTAGGCCTGTTGTTTTTCGCGTCTGCGATTGGTCTCGCCAATGGCGTAATCGAGACTATCGGTCATCTTGTCGGCGTAAAGAATAACCCGTCCCTCGACATGCCGGGCGGCCCGGCCGATGGTCTGGACGAGCGAGGTCTTCGAGCGCAGGAAACCTTCCTTGTCGGCGTCGAGAATGGCGACCAGGGCGCATTCGGGAATATCCAGTCCTTCACGCAGAAGGTTAATGCCGACCAGGACATCGAAAGCGCCCAGACGAAGATCGCGAATGATCTCGATACGCTCCAGGGTATCAATATCCGAATGCATATAGCGCACACGTACTCCGTGATCGTGCAGGTATTCGGTCAGATCTTCAGCCATGCGCTTGGTCAGTGTGGTGACCAGCACCCGCTCGGCCCGGGTCGCGCACTCCTTGACTTCCTTGAGAAGATCATCGACCTGGGTTTCGACCGGGCGAATGATGCACAACGGATCGATAAGGCCGGTCGGGCGGACCAGTTGTTCGACAAAAACTCCGCCTGTGCGTTCCAGCTCCCAGGGCGCCGGGGTCGCCGATACGAATACACTTTGTGGCCGCATGGCGTCCCATTCTTCGTATTTAAGGGGCCTGTTATCAAGACAGCTGGGCAGCCGGAAACCGTATTCCGCCAGGTTCGCCTTGCGGCTGCGGTCGCCCTTGTACATGCCACCGATCTGGGGAACAGAGACATGGCTTTCATCGACAAACAGCAGGGCGTTTTCGGGCAGGTATTCAAACAGGGTTGGCGGTGGCTCGCCGGGGTTGCGTCCACTCAAATAGCGAGAATAGTTTTCGATACCGCTGCAAAAACCGGTTGTTTCCAGCATTTCAAGATCGAAGGTGGTGCGCTCCTGAATACGCTGCGCCTCCAGCAGGCGGCCTTCGCCGGTCAATTGTTCGACGCGGGCCTTCATTTCAGCCTTGATCTTGGGCAGGGCCTGCATCAGCGTTGGCCGGGGGGTGACGTGGTGGCTTGAGGGATAAACGGTGACGCTTTCCATGGAGGACACCTTTTCCCCCGTAAGCGGGTCAATTTCCCAGATCGTTTCCAGTTCATCACCGAAAAGCGACAGCCGCCACGCCCGGTCCTCGTAGTGGGACGGGAATATTTCGACAACATCGCCACGAACCCTGAACGAGCCACGGGAAAAATCCGCATCATTGCGCCGGTACTGCAATTCGACGAAGCGTTTGAGCATGTCATTGCGGTCAATGCGGCTACCAGCGACCAGTTTTTCAGTCATACCAGCGTAAGTTTCAACATCACCGATGCCATAAATGCAGGAGACAGAGGCAACGATGATGACGTCGGGGCGCTCCAGCAGGGCGCGGGTCGCCGAATGGCGCATACGGTCAATTTGCTCGTTGATGGAGCTGTCTTTTTCGATATAGGTGTCGGTCCGCGCCACGTAGGCTTCCGGCTGGTAATAATCATAGTACGAGACAAAATATTCGACGGCGTTATCGGGGAAGAAACTTTTCATTTCGCCATAGAGCTGGGCAGCAAGGGTTTTGTTGTGGGCCATCAGCAAGGCCGGGCGTTGCAGGTTTTGAATGGTATGGGCAACGCTAAACGTTTTTCCCGAACCGGTAACGCCGAGTAGAACCTGGTCACGTTCGCCCTCATTGATGCCTTTGGTCAGTGCCGCAATGGCTTCGGGTTGATCGCCAGCCGGCGTGAAATCAGAGTCCAGCCGGAAGGGGATGCCGGGCTTCAGGGCCGGGCGTTTATTGGGGATGAAAAGGGGTTTTGTCAGGGCGCTGTTCATCCTTGTTTTATAAGCGTGGGCCGCTCTGGATGCGAGTCCCATGTGGGGCAAGGGAATTTATTTGCCGTGGTTTAAAAAGTTTATCAATTAATACTTGACTAAAATACTGGGTTATACGATGATCCTCATCAGGATCGACGACCGGGCTTCTGCTTTTTTTTGCAGGAGTCTCCGGAAGGGATTGATACTCCCGCCCCCTTTCCCCAAATCCCTTCCGGCGTCATCCTGAATTCCCCCTCAAAATATCCTGTGTTACTGTCCCTCTATGGCAGAAGGCGTTCTATTCCCGGCAACCATGATGCCCGACGATGACTGGTGGCAGGCGCTGTGGCCAGACCTTGCAGGTACTCTAACCTCGATTGGCATTGTTCCCGGTATGACGGTCATCGATCTGTGCTGTGGAAATGGTCATTTTACGGCGGCTCTGGCCGGCCTTGTTGGGCCAAAGGGTAAAGTTATCGCCGTTGATCTTGATTTTAATATGCTGGAGCAGGCGCGCCTGCGGGTCGCACAAGCAACGCAAGGAAACCCGGCAGCGTCTTGTCAATGGATCGAGGCCGATGCCTGCAGACTCGATCAGGTTCTCGCGGCAAATATCAAGGCGGACGCCTTGGTTATTGCCAATACATTTCACGGGGTTCCCGACCAGCCAGCCCTGTCGACAACTGTCGCAAAGGTGCTAAAGCCGGGTGGGTCATACATGATTATCAACTGGCATACCCGGCCCCGCGCGGAGACGGTCGTTCTTGGCCAGCCGCGGGGCCCAAAAGACGAGATGCGGATGTCCCCCGAAAGTGTAAAGGCGGTGGTCAGCGCCGCCGGATTTGCCCTTAAGGAAGTCGTTGAATTGCCGCCCTATCACTACGCCGTCGTCTTCAATGTTGCGCAACGGGTTCTCAAGGCGTAAATTGCCGCCGGATTTATAATCAAGCGTTTAAATGGAACAAAAAAATGCCCTTTATTGCCGCCCGTCTGTCGCGTATCAAACCGAGCCCGACAATTGCCGTCGCCACCAAGGCCCGCGAACTGAAAGCCGCCGGTCGTGATGTTATTGGCTTAGGCGCCGGGGAACCGGATTTCGACACCCCCGACCATATCAAGGAAGCCGCCAAGGCGGCCATGGACCGGGGTGATACAAAATACACCGCCGTCGCCGGTACCCCCGAATTACGTCAGGCCATTGTCGACAAGTTGAAGCGCGATAATAATCTGGATTACACCATCGACCAGATTTCGGTCGGTTGCGGCGGAAAGCAGAATATCTATAACGCCCTGATGGCGACCCTTGATCCGGGCGACGAAGTGATCATCCCGGCCCCTTACTGGGTGTCGTACCCTGATATTACCCTGCTGGCCGAAGGTAATCCGGTGATTGTTAATTGCCCGGCGGAAGCTGGCTTCAAGCTGACCCCGGAAGCCCTGGAAGCGGCGATCACGCCGAAGACCAAATGGCTGATCCTGAACTCGCCGTCAAACCCGACTGGCGCCGGGTACAGCCATGCCGATATGAAGGCGCTGACCGACGTCCTGGTCAGGCACGCCCATGTCTGGGTGATGACCGATGATATGTACGAACATCTTGTATATGACGACTTTGAATTCGTCACGCCGGCTCAGGTGGAGCCGGCCCTGTTTGATCGCACACTGACCCTGAACGGTGTTTCAAAGGCATATTGCATGACCGGTTGGCGCGTTGGTTACGCTGCGGGTCCTGACGAAATCATCAAAGCCATGAACAAGATCCAGTCGCAAAGCACGACCCACACGGCGTCGGTCAGTCAAGCTGCCGCCGTTGCCGCCCTGAACGGACCACACGACTTCATCGCTGAACACAACGCTGTTTTCAAGGAGCGCCGTGATCTGGTCGTTTCCATGCTTAATCAGGCCAAGGGCCTGTCCTGTCCAACACCGGTCGGCGCGTTTTACGTATATCCTTCCTGTGCAGGGATGATCGGCAAGACGACGCCGGAGGGTAAAACCCTTGAAACCGACGAAGATGTCGTTGGGTATTTTCTGGAAAGCGAGGGCGTGGCCGCCGTCCATGGTGAAGCCTTTGGGTTGTCGCCACACTTTCGAGTCTCCTATGCGACTTCGACGGAACTGCTTGAGGAAGCTTGCATACGCATTCAACGGGCCTGTGCCGCTTTGCAATAATTGATATCTTTGGAATGATTAAAAGAAAAAGGAGGGCTTATGTTCGCCTTTTTTCTTGGACTCCCTTAAGCCAGAGTCCTAACCTTCTGGGTGACGCCTTTAAATGGGCGCTCGAACAAAAGCGCCCAAGAGCAACCTGTGTTTCATTAAACGCAGTTCAATTAATCAAAAGCGTCCAAAGTGGTTGAGACAAATCAAACCTGGGAGGCGCAGTCGTGACTAAAACTCCATCCGGACCCCGTGTGGCGGCCCTTGTGGGCCCTTACCTGAGTGGTAAGACGGCCCTGCTTGAAAGCATTCTCGTAGTCTGCGAAGCCATCAGCCGAAAAGGAAACGCCAAAGAAGGCTACGCCGTTGGCGATGGCTCGCCTGAATCCAAATCCCGCGAAATGGGCACGGAATTGAGCGTCGCAAATGCAGAATACATTGATGAGAAGTGGTCATTTATTGATTGCCCAGGTTCTGTCGAACTGATTCAGGAAACCTATAACGCCCTGATGGTGGCCGATTGCGCGGTTATTGTTTGCGAACCTGAACTCGACAAGGCGCTGATGATTTCTCCGTTACTCAAATTCCTCGATGACCACCAAATCCCCCACATTATATTTATCAATAAAATGGACAGTGCCTCCGTCGGCGTTAAGGCGACGCTTGAAGGGTTGCAGGCGGTTTCCGAACGGCCGCTTGTTCTTCGTGAAATTCCCATGCGCGATGGCGAGACGGTCAGCGGCCATGTTGACTTGGTCAGTGAGCGGGCGTTCGAGTGGAAAGAAGGCAAGGCTTCCGACCTGATGCAAATTCCCGAATCCATCGAGACTCGGGAAGCTGACGCGCGAACCGAAATGCTGGAAACCCTGGCTGATTTCGATGACAAGTTACTGGAAGAATTGCTTGAAGATATTGCCCCCTCAACGGAAGAGATATATCAAAACCTGACTCGTGATTTTCAACAGGACAGTATCGTTCCGGTATTTTTTGGTTCCGCCGAAAATGACCATGGGGTCGTGCGTTTGCTAAAAGCTCTTCGTCATGAAGCGCCCGAGGCCGACCTGACAGCCGAACGGCTGGGTTTGGATAAGTCCGCCCCCAGCGCGCAGGTTTTCAAGACCCTCTACGCCGGGCACGCCGGCAAACTTTCTTATGTGCGGGTTTTCGCGGGCTCCATCAAGGATGGATCGGATCTGAATGGGCAGCGGGTCAGTGGCGTTTATGGACTTTTGGGTCAAAAGCAAAATAAACAGGCCCTTGCCACAGCTGGTGAAGTGGTCGCCCTGGGGCGTCTGGATAATGCCGAGACGGGAAAATCTCTAAGCGAGAAGGGCGCCAAATTGGCCGATGCATGGCCCGCCCCGCTGACGCCGTTGTTTTCCATGGCGGTTCATGCAGAAAATCGCTCTGACGAAGTGAAACTTTCAGGCGTTTTGACAAAACTGGTTGAGGAAGACCCGTCCCTGGCCATCGAACAAAGTCAGGACAGCGGCGAGTTGCTGCTTTGGGGGCAAGGCGAGATGCATCTGTTGATCGCCATTGATCGTATGAGCAACCGCTTTAACATGACTGTCACCGTCGCCCGTCCTGAAGTTCCCTACAAGGAAACCATCAAGAAACCCATATCCCAACACGCCCGACACAAAAAACAAAGCGGCGGTCATGGCCAGTTCGGCGATGTTCATCTGGACATCAAGCCGCTGGCCCGCGGTTCGGGCTTTAACTTCAACGACACCATCACCGGCGGGGTTGTGCCCAAGCAATACATTCCCGCTGTTGAACACGGTATCAATGACTACATGAAGCGCGGGCCTTTGGGTTTCCCCGTGGTCGATATCGCCGTCACCCTGACAGACGGCCAGTTCCACGCCGTTGACAGTTCTGAAATGGCGTTCAGGGCGGCGGCGCAACTGGGAATGCGCACGGCTATGCCAAATTGCCAGCCGGTGCTGCTGGAGCCCATCTGCAAAGTTGATATTTCCATTCCCAATGAATTTACCTCGAAAATTCAGCGCCTGGTTAGCGGCCGTCGAGGCCACATCCTGGGCTTCGACGCCAAACAGGGTTGGAAGGGCTGGGATGAGGTTTCTGTGCAGTTGCCGCAGTCGGAAATGCATGACCTGATTATTGACCTGCGTTCCATGACACTGGGCATTGGCACGTTTAGCTGGAGCTTTGATCACTTGCAGGAATTTGTCGGCAAACAAGCCGATAAGGTTGTCGCCGCCCAGTCCGGCCGGTCTGGCTGAGAGAGCAAAAAAATGCCGGACCCGAAGGCCCGGCAAGTTCAACAGAGGAGGCTTTACGTCCAAAAGACGAAGGGGCCGGATATCATGGGGGGAGAGAAGATGGCCGGTCCCAACATCGAATTCATGATGTTTTTCTAATATAATGAAATTCTAATGTATGTAAAGTGTAAAAATATTTTCAGGCAAAAAAAAGCCGGACCTAAAAAGGTCCGGCGAGTTTAACAGGGAGGTTTCGCGTCGGGGGGGACGCAAGGGGCCACATGGGTGGTCCCTTTTTTCGGGCGTTGCGCCCAAAACTCTGTGTAATGCTGCACTGCAACATTGCATAATGGAAATATAGGGGGGGATTTTCGGGTCCGCCATGAACATTTTGGCATCCCAGCCATGCAAAATTCACATGGCTTATAAAAACCAGTTTAAAATCAATAAATTAGACGAATTTACTGATCAATATTAAAGCTGAAATTTCATGATTTATTGTGCATAAGGCCATCTTCGGCGATTCGACGGATCAGATAATCACGAAAAACGGCGATTCGTTTCATGTTTTTGAGTTCTTCAGGATAGACGAAGTAAGCGTCAATATGGTGGCCTTTCATTTCAGGCAGAACCTCGACCAGTTGCGATGATTCCCGCTGCATATAATCGGGCAGGGCGCCAATACCCAGGCCCCCCTCGACGGCCCGGAAGATGCCGTAGATGGAATTTACCCGCAGGGCCGCAGGGCGCGGCTTCTGATTAATTTTCAGACCCACTTCAAGCAGCCAGTTTACTTTTTCAATGGGCGGGTTGGCATCCTCGCCATAGACGATCAGTTTATGCCGGTCCAGATCTGCTACGTCTTTGGGGATACCGTGACGCTTCAGGTAATCGGGACTGGCGAAATTTTTAAACGGCATGTTCATCAGGTGGCGCTGGATCAAGTCGCCCTGGGTCGGTGGCGCCATGCGGATGGCGACGTCGGCTTCCCGCATGGAAAGATCAAGGTCGACATCCGAAAGCACCAGCGAGACCTCGATACCGGGATAAAGTTTCAGGAATTCAGCCATCCGGGAGGTCAGCCAAACCGAACCAAAAGCGACGGTGGTGGTAATTTTCAAGGACCCTTCGGGACTGTGCTTGGTGTCGCTGATCCGTTGTTCGACGAGTGACAGTTTGTTAAAGACATCATGGGCTTCGCGGTACAAAAGTTCGCCTTGTTCCGTCAGGATCAAGCCGCGGGCGTGGCGATGAAACAGGGAAACATTGAGGCTTTCCTCCAGGCCGCTGATTTGTCTACTGACCGCCGATTGGGACAGGTTCAGGGCATCACCCGCATGGGTGAAACTGCCTGCTTCGGCAACGGCGTGAAAGACGCGAAGTTTATCCCAATCCATAACGACTTTAAGTCTCCTGTTCGGCGAGAAACTTTTCAACTTCAAGGGCGGCCATGCAACCGGTGCCGGCGGCGGTGACGGCCTGGCGGTAAATTTTGTCCTGCACGTCTCCTGCGGCATAAACCCCGGGGACGTTTGTCTTGGTGGTGCCCGGGGTTGTCAGAATGTAGTTTTCATCATCCATGTCGACCTGGCTTTTAAACAGCCCGGTGTTGGGAGTATGGCCAATGGCGACGAAGACACCGTCCAGATCAAGTTCGGAAAAGTCACCGGTTTTAACGTTTTTGACCTTCACACCGGTTACCCCCGGCGGGCTGTCCTGTCCAAGAACTTCTTCAAGAACGCTATCCCACAGAATTTCGATCTTCGGATTGGCCATGGCCCGCTCTTGCAGGATTTTTTCCGAGCGAAGCTCATCACGGCGGTGGATCAGGGTCACCTTCGAGGCATGATTGGTCAGATAGATGGCTTCTTCTACAGCCGTGTTGCCGCCGCCGATAACGCAGACTTCCTTTTCGCGAAAGAAAAATCCGTCACAGGTGGCGCAAGCCGATACGCCCATCCCCATGTACTTTTCTTCCGACGGCAAACCAAGCCAGCGGGCCTGCGCGCCGGTACAGATAATAAGCGTGTCGCCGGTATAAACCGTTCCGGAATCGCCGGTCAGGGTGAACGGACGGCTGGATAAATCGGCCTCGACAATAATGTCATCAAACATTTCGCAGCCCACGTTTTCGGCCTGGGCCTGCATGGCGATCATCAGATCGGGGCCCTGCACGGCTTCAGCAAAGCCCGGATAGTTTTCAACCTCGGTGGTGATGGTCAATTGTCCGCCCGGTTGCAGGCCTTTGACAAGGATAGGCTGCAAGCTGGCGCGGGCGGCGTAAATGGCGGCGCTATAACCGGCCGGGCCGGAACCCAGAATAAGGGCTTTGGAGTGGTGACGATCAGACATGGTGTGGAAACTTCCGATGTGAATTAAATGATTCCCCTAAAATAGAAAGGGATTGATGGAGACGCCAGTGTTCTTTGACTTTACCGGCGTCCATTGTAATATAATTACCCAAATTGGAGGGTGCCCTGAACAACAAAGAACCCAAAAAGGTCAAACTTGACCAGATTGACCAGCGAATCTTACATGATTTGCAGGCCGATGGCCGCATTACCAACGTCAAATTGGCCGAAAACGCCGGTATTTCAGCACCACCCTGCCTGCGCCGGGTGCGCGCCCTTGAAGACGACGGTTTCATCCTGGGCTATCACGCTGAAATTGATCCGACCCGCCTCGACTTCAAGGAAATGTTCTTCGCCCTGGTCGGGCTTTCCTCGCAGGCACAGTCCGTCCTGCAAGGATTCGAAGAACAGGTCGCGGCCTGGCCGGAAGTCCGCGAATGTCACATGATCAGGGGCGGTGGTGACTTTCTGCTTAAGATCGTCGCCCGCGACAAAGAACAGCGAGACGCCTTGACCATGAAATTGACGGCGGCTGATAACGTCATCAAGGTAACGACCCTGGAAACCATTCGCACCTCCAAGCATCAACCGGGCGTACCAATCGATATTTTCCGTGCTGGTTCGTGAAAGACAAGTGGCCGACACTGCCAAACGGGTCAGTAGATTGGGCAAGCGTCTTCCAGCATCCTGAAAACGGCCTGATGGCCAATATCGAGCGCGCCGACAGCACCGAAAAACTTCAGGCCTGTATGCACGTCATCGTCAGCGCCCTGTTTTCACGCGACAGCGACGCGGATGTCAGGCGCTCGTTTCTGGCTTCCATCGACGAGTTGTTTACCCGGGGCAGTAAAAAACTGGTGTCCCAAAAGGCCAAGATCAATCTACTGCTCAGTCGTATCATGTATGACCGGGAAGAGCGTGCCCACCTGTACGCCCAGCAACAGGCGAACAAAAAAGACGACAAACCCGAACAACGCCTGAAAGAAGACGATCCCTTGCAGGTACTAAAAGAGATTTAGTCTGTTACTTATAATCGACCTTGATGATTTCATAGAACTTGGAACCGCCGGGGCTGACAACTTCGATGCTGTCGCCCAGGGATTTGCCGATCAGGGCGCGGGCCAGGGGGGCTGTTACCGACAGGCGGCCACTGTTGACGTCGGCCTCGTGGGTGCCGACGATCTGATAGGTGGACTCGGCGTCGGTTTCCTCGTCGGCCAGTTCAATGGTGGCGCCAAAGCGCACGACATCGCCGGACAGCGCCCCAGGGTCGATGATTTCGGCAAGCGAGATAATCGATTTCAGTTCAGCCAGGCGGCCCTCGACAAAGCTCTGGCGTTCGCGGGCCGCGTGATATTCGGCATTTTCGGAAAGATCACCATGTTCGCGGGCGCTGGCAATGGCCCGGATGATCGCCGGGCGTTCTTCTTCCAGCAGGCGGCGTTGCTCTTCTTCCAGTCTGACAACACCTTCTTTGGTCATCGGTAACTTATCCATGGCCTTAAACTTTCTTCACTGCGAACAAAAAATTTATCCCGCGCCCTCCACCTTTTAAGAGGCCGCGCTAACAATCATCAAAATGAGAATTAGAACGAAGGGCTAAAATAGGACTGTAACGGCGCAACTTCAAGTCCGCCGTCACTTAACGCTTCGATCCCGCCAACTGCCGCTGCCGCCCCGGCCATGGTTGTGTAGTAGGGAATGTTATTGGTCAGGGTCGAGCGACGGATCGTATAGCTATCCTCGATAGCCTGCGCCCCTTCGGTGGTGTTAAGGACAAGCTGCACCTCACCTGAGAGGATCGCATCGACACAGTGGGGGCGTCCTTCGAGCACTTTATTGACGTGCTTAACATCCAGCCCCTGTTCGCTCAGGTAAGTGCTTGTGCCGCCGGTTGCCAGCAAGGTGAAGCCCTTTGCCGCCAGACGCCGGGCCAGTTCGGCGGCGGCAGGCTTGTCTTTGTCCTTGACGGAAATAAAGACCGTACCCGCCTCCGGCACGTGCATGCCGGCACCCAGTTGCGATTTGGCGAAGGCCCGGCCGAAGTCCGTATCCAGGCCCATCACTTCGCCGGTTGATTTCATTTCCGGCCCTAAAATAATATCGACGCCGGGGAAGCGCTGGAACGGGAACACCGCTTCCTTGACCGCCACATGGGCCCGCTTCGGGTTTTCCTGGATGTCGAAGTCGGCGAGCTTCTCACCGGCCATCACCCGGGCCGCGATTTTGGCTATGGGGATGCCGGTCGCCTTGGCGACGAACGGCACGGTGCGGCTGGCCCGCGGGTTGACTTCCAGAATATAAATATCCTCGCCCTGGATCGCGAATTGCACGTTCATCAGGCCGACGACCTTCAGGGCCAGCGCCAGGGATGTGGTCTGAACCTTGATTTCGGCAATCATCGCCTCGGACAGGGAATAGGGCGGCAGCGAGCACGCACTGTCGCCTGAATGGATGCCCGCTTCCTCGATATGCTGCATGATACCGGCCACATAAACCTGGGCGCCGTCGCTTAGGGCGTCGACATCAATCTCGATGGCGTCCTGCAGGTAGCTGTCGAGCAGTACCGGGCTGTCGCCGGAAACTTTCACCGCCGTCGTCATATAGCGATGCAGGGACTGGTGATCGTGGACGATTTCCATGGCCCGCCCGCCCAGCACGTAGGAAGGCCTGACAACCAGCGGGAAGCCGATTTTGTCTGCAACGGCGACGGATTCTTCGACCGAGCGGGTAATGCCGTTAGCCGGTTGCTTGAGCTTCAGGTCGTGGAGCAGGGCCTGGAAGCGTTCCCGGTCTTCGGCCAGGTCGATGGCGTCGGGCGAGGTCCCCAGGATCGGGATATCGGCGGCTTCCAGCGCTTCGGCCAGCTTCAGTGGCGTTTGCCCGCCAAGCTGCACAATGACACCCAGAAGCGTGCCGTTTGATTGTTCGACCCGGATAAGCTCGATCACGTCCTCGGCCGTCAGGGGCTCAAAATAGAGCCTGTCAGAGGTATCGTAGTCGGTGGAGACGGTCTCCGGGTTGCAGTTGACCATAATCGCCTCGTGACCGGCTTCCTTGGTCGAATAGGCGGCGTGGACGCAACAGTAGTCGAATTCGATGCCCTGGCCGATCCGGTTGGGGCCACCACCCAGAATAACCACCTTCTTGCGCGCCGACGGGTCGGCTTCGCATTGCGGCGGGTTGACCCCGTCGCCTTCGTAAGTGGAATACATGTAGGGGGTTTTGGCCGGGAATTCGCCGCCGCAGGTATCGACCCGCTTGTAAACCGGGTGGACGTTAAGTGTGCCGCGAATGCGGGCGATGTCGCGGCCCTTGCAGCCGATCAACTCAGCCAGACGGTCGTCGGAAAAGCCCATCTTTTTAAGCTTAAGCAGGCTCGGCGCGTCCTTGGGCAGGCCGTCCTGTTTGATCTGCTCCTCGGTGGCGACGATGTGCTCGATCTGCCCTAAGAACCAGGGATCGTATTTGGACGCGGCCTGGACTTCGGCAAGGCTCAACCCATGGCGGAAGGCCTGGGCGATAACCAGCAAGCGCTCCGGGCTGGGAATTGTCAGGGCCAGCTTGACGGCGTTTTTGTCGCCACCTTCAGCGCCTTCAATGACCACTTCATTGAGGCCGGTCAGGTCTGTTTCCATGGAACGCAGGCCCTTTTGCAGGGACTCGGCAAAGGTCCGGCCAATGGACATGGCCTCGCCGACCGATTTCATGGCGGTGGTCAAAAGCGCATCGGTGCCGGGGAACTTCTCGAAGGTGAAGCGCGGGATTTTAGTGACCACATAATCGATGGTCGGCTCGAAACTGGCTGGTGTCACCCCGGTGATGTCGTTCATCAGCTCATCAAGGGTGTAACCGATGGCCAGTTTGGCGGCGACCTTGGCGATCGGGAAGCCCGTCGCCTTCGAGGCAAGCGCCGATGAGCGCGACACACGCGGGTTCATTTCAATAACGATCAGCCGCCCGTCTTCGGGATTAACCGCGAACTGCACGTTCGATCCACCTGTATCGACGCCAATCTCGCGCAACACCGCGATCGAGGCGTTGCGCATGATCTGGTATTCTTTGTCTGTCAACGTCAGGGCCGGGGCGACGGTGATGCTGTCGCCGGTATGCACACCCATGGGATCGACGTTTTCGATGGAGCAAATGATGATGACGTTGTCGGCGTGGTCGCGGACAACCTCCATTTCGTATTCTTTCCAGCCCAGCACCGATTCCTCGACCAGTACCTCGGTCACCGGCGAGGCGTCCAGCCCGCCTGCGACAATGTCTTCAAACTCGGCCTTGTTGTAGGCGATACCGCCACCGATGCCACCCATGGTGAAGGACGGCCGGATGATCATCGGCAGGCCAATATCATTCATCGCCTCGCGGGCCTGATCCATGTTTGCGACGACCTGGCTTCTCGGGCAGTCGAGGCCGATTTTCTCCATGGCGTCGCGGAACTGCTGGCGGTCTTCGGCCTTGGCGATGACGGCGGAGTTGGCGCCGATCAGCTCGACGTTATGTTGCTCAAGGATTCCGGCGGCCTCCAGATCCATGGCGGCGTTCAGGGCCGTCTGCCCACCCATGGTCGGCAGGATCGCGTCGGGCTTCTCCTTGGCGATGATTTTCTCCAGCATATCGACGGTAATCGGCTCGATATAGGTGGCGTCGGCCATCGCCGGGTCGGTCATGATTGTCGCCGGGTTGGAATTCACGAGGATTACCCGAAAGCCCTCTTCCTTAAGCGCCTTGCAAGCCTGCGCCCCGGAATAATCAAACTCACACGCCTGGCCAATAACAATAGGGCCAGCGCCGATGATCATGATGGAATTTATGTCGGTTCTTTTGGGCATTAACCGTTTTCCCCCATCATCTCGACAAACCGCTCGAACAGATAGTGGCTGTCTTGCGGGCCGGGGGAGGCTTCGGGGTGGTATTGGACGGAGAAGGCCTTTTTGCCTTCGATGCGGAGGCCTTCGAGGGTGCCATCGAATAATGACGTGTGGGTTTCGATGACGCCTTCGGGCAAACTGTCCCGCTCGACCACGAAACCGTGGTTCTGGCTGGTTATTTCGACCTTGCCGGTTTTCAGGTCCTTGACCGGGTGGTTGGCGCCGCGGTGGCCCATGTGCATCTTTGTCGTGCTCGCACCCATGGCCAGCGCTATCATCTGGTGGCCCAGGCAAATTCCGAACAGCGGCATGTCCGCATCCATGATCGCCTTGATCATCGGCACCGCGTACTCACCGGTGGCCGCCGGGTCGCCGGGACCGTTGGCCAGGAAGACGCCGTCCGGCTTGTGACCGAGAATTTCTTCGGCCGTGGTGTTACCGGGAACCACGGTGACCTTGCAGCCGGCAGCGGCCAGACACCGTAAGATGTTCTTCTTGGCCCCGAAATCGACGGCGACGACATGGTATTGGGGTGCACCTTGCGTCGCGTAACCGCTTTCGATGGCCCACGCCGCCTGATCCCATGAGGTGGTCTGGGTGCAACTGACTTCCTTTGCCAGGTCCATGCCTTTCAGGCCGGGCCAGGCCAAGGCCATGGCTTGCAGGGCCTTGATGTCGATGTCCTCGTCCGCACCCGGCAAGTGAATCAGGGTTCCGCGCGGCGCGCCGTTATCGCGGATGTGACGGGTCAGCCTGCGGGTGTCGATGCCGGTCACGCAAACCAGCTGGTGTTTCTTCAGCCAGCCGTCAAGATGCCCCGCCGCCCGCCAGTTGGCCGGTTCGGTGATGTCGGCGCGCAGGATGCAGCCGCGCACTGCCGGGGTGTCGGTTTCCACATCCTCGTCATTGACGCCGACGTTGCCGATGTGGGGGAAGGTAAAGGTGACGATCTGGCCCGCGTAAGACGGATCGGTGAGGATTTCCTGATAGCCGGTCAGCGAGGTGTTGAAGCAAATCTCGGCAATGGCGACACCTTCGGCGCCGGCCCCCCGGCCCCAGAAAACCTGGCCGTCCTCAAGAACAACAGCGGCGTTGACGCCCGGCGGCCGAGCGTCATGGAGCGGCTGCGCTGTGGAATCGGCCTCAGACATGGGGTCAGCTATCCTTTTGATTAGAGTTGGAAGTGTTTAAGCAATACGCCTCGCAACGTCAAGTGCTCCGGTCGCGGCAAAAAAGTTTGTTTGTTTTCAATGACTTAAAATATATCAAGGAGTTGCCTTTTTGGCCCGGTTTCTATAACGTCAGCGCTCCCGAACATTGCAGGAAGATTCTAGTATGCTGCGCACGCGCATAAGCGACGCCTTGAAGACGGCGATGAAGTCCAAACAGACCCATACCGTCTCGACCGTCCGCCTGATTATGGCCGCCCTCAAAGATCGCGACATTGCCGCCCGCTCGAAAGGTAATTCTGAGGGCATCAGCGAGGACGAAATCCTTTCCATGCTGCAATCGATGATTAAACAACGCCGCGAAAGCGTTGAAATGTATGAAAAAGGCGGGCGTACCGAATTGGCGGAACAGGAAGCCAGTGAAATCGAGATCATCCAGACCTTCCTGCCCGAACAAATGGATGACGCCGCCCTAAGCGCCGCCGTCTCCGAGATCGTTAAAGAGGCGGAGGCGACGTCGCTTAAAGACATGGGTAAGGTGATGGGGCTCCTTAAGGAACGCTACGCCGGTGAGATGGACTTCTCGAAAGCCAGCGCCCAGGTCAAAAACCAGCTTGCTTAAATAATTTTATACCCGCTTCTGTGGATTAATCTCTGCATAAGTTGGTGGATAGTTTCGCTATCTAGGCAATTGGATAGAGACGCCAATCGGTTTAAAATCGCCCGCTCTGTTCACTAGTGTCCTGCCCTGAAGATTCATCTCCTGAATATTCAGGATAAGCAAGCCACTAATTTATTGATATCGTGTGATTCAGATTTTGAAATTCGGCGCAATAAAAGCGCCGAATTTCAAAATCATCACACTATCTATCCGGGATCACCCGACCATGGCTTTTTCGCCGCAGTTTCTTGATGAGTTGCGCCATCGCACCGGCCTTGCCGATCTGGTCGGCAAAAGGGTGCGCCTGAGCCAAAAGGGTAACGAGCATCAGGGCCTGTGCCCCTTCCATAAGGAAAAGACACCGTCCTTCACCTTAAACGAGGAAAAGGGCTTCTATCACTGCTTCGGCTGTGGCGCCCACGGCAGCGCCATCGACTTTGTCATGAACATGGACGGCCTGACATTTCCCGAAGCCGTCGAGCGGCTGGCAGGGGACGCCGGTATGGAAGTCCCCGTTGATAGCCCCGAGGAGCGTGAAAACGCCAAAAAGCGGCAGACGTTATATGATGTGGTCGAGGCGGCGGCGGCCTATTTCGAGCAGCAACTGCGGATGCCGGGGGGCCGGACGGCGCTGGATTACCTGAAAAACCGGGCCCTTGATGACGCGACAATCGCCAAATTCCGCTTAGGCTTCGCCCCCGATGGACGTGGAGCCCTGAAAACGGCGCTCAGGCGCTTGAACATGACCGATGAGCAGATGATCGCCGCCGGGTTACTTATTCAGCCCGAAGACGAAGGCCGCGATGCTTATGACCGGTTCCGCAACCGGGTTATTTTCCCGATCACCGACAAGCGCGGCCGGGTCATTGCCTTCGGTGGCCGGATTATGGCCGGGGATGATGATAACAAGGTCCTGCCGTCTCCCGGAACGGGGGGCGAAAGCAGGCCCGCAAAAAGACATATCGCCAAGTATCTGAATTCACCGGAAACTCCGCTTTTTCATAAAGGAAATGTTCTCTACAATCTGGCCCTGGCCGCAAAGACCGCTCGCCAGCAGGGCACGGTGATCGTCACCGAAGGCTACATGGATGTTATCGCCCTGGCCCAGGCCGGCTTCGAGCACGCCGTCGCACCCCTGGGGACGGCTCTGACCGAACAACAGATCACCGAATTGTGGAAACTGGTGCGCGAGCCAGTGATGTGTTTCGATGGTGATAATGCCGGTGTTCGCGCCCAAGGGCGGGCCGCCGAGAGGGCCTTAGCCCTGCTCAAGCCCGGTTACGCCCTGCGTTTCGCCACCCTGCCCCAGGGCGAGGACCCGGACAGCCTGATCGCCAATCAGGGCCGCGAGGCCATGGCCGAGCTTATTGAAAAGGCCGAACCGTTATCGGAAGTGTTGTGGAAGATTGAAACCGGCGGCCGCTTGCCCAAAACCCCCGAACAGCGCGCCGCCCTGCAAAAGGCGCTGGAAGATCACGCCCGGCGCATCGCCGACCCGACTGTTCGGGGCCATTTTTCAAAAGATTTTCGGGACCGGGTGTGGGCCGCTTCGGGCAGCAGCAAGAAGGCTGGCCAAAGGGTTAAAACCACGGCCCCGACCATGGGAATTGGCGCAGGTGCTGCGACAAGCGCCAAAATTGACGCCCATACCTTGCGTGAAAGGATTTTACTGGCCACTGTTTTGGGCCATCCGGGGCTCTATGACGCGGTTGGCGAGCGCCTTGGCGGGGTGTCATTTTCGGCTCCCGGCCTTGACAATCTACGTCAGGAAGTTCTAAAGACCTTGGCCGGGGAACCGGACCTTGACTCTGAGGGAGTGAAACGCCACCTCAAAGAGAATGGGTATTCGGAAATTCTGGATTTTGTTTTAATAACCAAGGTTTTTGAGCATGCATTTTATGCCAAGCCGAAAACGGATATTGAAACGGCTCTGGAAGGCTGGGAAGAAACATACGCTCTTTATAGAAACACAGATCTGGGAATCGAAATTCAACAGGAGCGCGATCGCCTGAAAGATGATATGTCTTCTGAAAATTTCAATCGGTTCAATTCGTTATCCGAACAGAAGCTGGAAGCCGCAAAGGGCATTGAAGAAAATCAGACAGGACGCACCAAGAATTAAAGTTTGAACGTAAATCGTTTTGATGGCGCTGTTGGTTTAAAAAGCGGCGACAGTCTGGACAGGGGTTGTTGACCCCTTGAAGCAATGAATTAAGAAGGTATAGATGGCGACCAAATCAACCGCCACAGCGGAAAAAACCACCGGGCAGGAAGAAAGCACAGACGGTCCACTTCTGGATACGCTGGGCGCTGCCGTCAAGAAAATGCTGGCCAAGGGCAAAGAGCGCGGTTTCGTCACCTATGACGAACTTAATGCAGCGTTGCCCCCTGAACAGGTATCATCCGAGCAAATCGAAGACACCATGACCCAACTTTCGGAGATGGGCATCAATGTTGTCGAAAGCGAAGACAGCGAGGAAGCGACCAAGGACGGACCGGCGGAAGCAGAAACGGAAAAAACCAGCGGTAATGTGGACGAGAGCGATCTTGGCCGCACCGATGATCCGGTGCGCATGTACTTGCGCGAAATGGGTTCTGTCGAGCTGCTGTCGCGCGAAGGTGAAATCGCCATCGCCAAGCGCATCGAGGCCGGTCGTGAAATGATGATCGGTGGTATTTGTGAAAATCCGCTGACCATCCGCGCCATCGTCGAATGGCACGACGCCCTGCTTGATGAAAAGATGTTGTTGCGCGATATCATCGATCTTGACGCCACCCATGGCGGCGGCCCGGGCCAACCGGCCAAAAACCCCGCTATCATCGAAAATAGGGAAGGCGCTGCGGAAACGTCGAAGGAAGAGGGCGCCGAAGAAAGCAAACCCGCCAACGACGACGAAGCCAAAAAGGAAGACGGTGAAAAAAAAGAAGCTGAGAAACCCGAAGCTGAAAAAACCGATGCCGAAAAGGCCGACGAGGAAGACGCCGAAGAAGAGGTCAACCTGTCGCTAGCCGCCCTCGAGGCAAAGTTGATGCCGGAAGTTATCGAGAACTTTGAAATCATCGCCAAGACCTATAAAAAATTACATCGTCTGCAGCTGCAGCGCATGGAAGCGTTTTCCACCGGCGATACCATCAAACCTGCCCAGGAAAAGCGATACGGCAAACTGCGCCATGAGCTGGTCGTGCTGATGGACGCCGTTCACCTGAACAACGCCCGTATCGAGCAACTGGTTGAACATCTTTACGGGCTCAACCGTCAGCTGCTCGGTTTTGAAGGTAAACTCCTGCGCATGGCGACCACATCGAAGGTCAAGCGCGAAGATTTCCTTGAGCACTATCATGGCCACGAACTGGATCCGCGCTGGCTGAAAAAAGTTGAAAAATTGCCGGGCAAGGCGTGGGAACGCTTCGTCAACCGGTTCGGCGGCGAGGTCAAGGACATCCGTAAAGAGATCGGCGAAATTTCCAATGAGGCAGGCCTGCCCGTTGGCGAATTCCGCCGCATTGTCGCGGTCGTCCAGAAAGGCGAGCGCGAAGCGGCCAAGGCCAAGAAGGAAATGATTGAAGCCAACCTGCGGCTGGTCATTTCCATCGCCAAGAAATACACCAACCGCGGCCTGCAGTTCCTGGATCTGATTCAGGAAGGCAACATCGGCTTGATGAAGGCGGTCGATAAATTTGAATATCGTCGCGGTTACAAGTTCTCCACCTACGCGACCTGGTGGATCAGGCAGGCGATTACCCGTTCCATCGCCGATCAGGCCCGGACCATCCGCATCCCCGTCCACATGATCGAAACCATCAACAAGCTGGTTCGTACCTCGCGCCAGATGTTGCATGAAATCGGTCGCGAGCCGACGCCCGAAGAACTGGCCGTCAAGCTTTCCATGCCTTTGGAAAAAGTTCGTAAGGTTCTTAAGATCGCCAAGGAACCGATTTCCCTTGAAACCCCGATTGGTGATGAGGAAGACTCACACCTTGGTGATTTCATCGAAGATAAAAATGCCGTCCAGCCGCTTGACGCCGCCATTCAGGCCAACCTGCGCGAAACCACCACAAGGGTTCTGGCATCGCTTACCGCCCGTGAAGAACGGGTGCTGCGTATGCGCTTTGGCATCGGCATGAACACGGATCACACCCTGGAAGAAGTCGGACAGCAGTTCTCGGTCACCCGCGAGCGAATACGTCAGATCGAAGCCAAGGCGTTGCGCAAGCTCAAACATCCCAGCCGCTCGCGCAAACTCAGAAGCTTCCTTGATTATTAAAGGAACGGACGAAAAAATAGTTTAGAAAGGGCCGGGAAATAAAGACCCGGCCTTTTTCATTTTCCCCGCCGCCGCCGACAGGCGGGGTATACGGTGGGCCTGTAGCTCAACTGGTTAGAGCCGGCCGCTCATAACGGTCTGGTTGCAGGTTCGAGTCCTGCCGGGCCCACCACTTTTTTCCATACGAACCCACCACCAGACCATACATAGCTTCAAATCCCGCAGTTCCGGGGACTTTGGGGATGTCTCTGCTAAACGGAGACGGCCCCTGAGAGAGGAAATCGCCGATTTTTGCGAAAAGTCTCTGTAGTGCAGCTTTAACCGCCAGACCATGAAGTTTGTCAGGGTGAATTTAGGTAAGATTTTCTAGCAATTTGGCCTGTTTCTGCCAATCGAGAGGCAGAGAAGAGAGGCGTTTGAGGCGATAAGCCGTTAACGTTTCCGTCTGCCTGCCGTCGAGAATGTCTTCAACTATCTTCGGAGCCAAGAAGGCCAGAGGAAGGCTCCGGGTGATTTCGTTTTCATTCACTGAGTCTAGCTTGGATATTTCCCGGACAGATGAAACTTTTCCCGTGGCCAGAAGGCTAAACCAATGACGCGCCTGTGCGATAAGGCGGCAGAGATTGCGGTCCAGGAAAACACCGCTAGCGTCGGGACCTTCAATAATCAATTTGCGTTCAATGCCGCGACGTCGCAATCGGATAGGAATCGCAATGGTTATTGGAATTTTGTTTGTTGGTACCAAAAGGCCTAAGGTTTTTGAAAATTCAACTTTATCCAGGGTTATGGAAACCCTGTCTCGAGTTAGATCAATGCGTTGAATAATGGCCTGAAGAATGTGACGTCGCACATCGGGCGCACCAAAATTGATCTCGTCGGGTAGGCTGGTTGCCATGTTCTCCAGTTTGTCGATGTCGGCGGCGCCGTGATTATGGAGCTCAAAGACATCGATTAGGCGTGATTGGTCTTGCAGGAGCTCACAGATTGGCTCTGTGACGGCGTCTTCCAATGTCTTGGCGGGCAAACGCCAGCCATCATTGTCGCTGCCTGCGCTATACATCATGTGCCTGGAAACGTAATAGCAATAGCGCTTTTCCTGTTTATGGGCTTGATGTTGGTAAAGCAGCTGCCCGGCTTCATCGAAGACTTTACCTGTCAGCAGAAAGGGCCCCCTGGTATTGGTCGAGTGAATTCTGTTTGAGGCATTTCTTGCAAACATGCTTTGGACAACATTCCAGGTTTTCTGATCGATAATGGCCTTGTGTTGGCCGGGGTAGGTTTCACCCTTGTGCGGGATTAAACCAACGTAAAGTGGGTTGGACAGAAGCTGGTAGAGGTTCCCACGTGAGAACGGCTTGCCGCCGGTCTGTTTGTCGTTCTTTTGAGTGCGGCGCTTGGTGATGATGCCCAGGCGATCGGCTTCTTCTTTCACCCGGTGCACCGTGCCGAGGTTCACATACATTTGGAAGAGCCTGCGAACGGTTTTGGCTTCCGTTTTGTTGATGACCAGCTTGCGATCCTCGACGTCATAGCCCAGGGGCAACGGCCCACCCATCCAGATCCCCTTCTTTTTGGAGGCGGCGATCTTGTCGCGGATACGCTCTGCCGTGACTTCCCGTTCAAACTGTGCAAATGACAGCAACACGTTCAGCGTTAGTCGCCCCATGGATGAGGTGGTGTTGAACTGTTGTGTGACGGAGACGAACGACACACCCTTGCCATCGAGCAGTTCCACGATCTTGACGAAGTCCGCCAGCGATCGGGTGAGGCGATCGACCTTATAGACAACTATGATATCCACCTTTCCTTGCTCAATGGCTTCTAGAAGTTCTTCCAATGCGGGGCGCTTCATCGCTCCGCCGGAAAAACCTCCATCGTCAAATTTCGCGCTCATGAGTTTCCAGCCTTCATGACGCTGACTTTTGATGAAGGCCTCGCAGGCTTCCCGTTGGGCGTGGAGGGAATTGAAGTCCTGTTCCAGTCCTTCTTCGGTGGATTTGCGGGTGTAAACGGCGCAGCGTTTCATGGCGATTGTACTCCGAAGAACCGTGGACCGGACCAACAGGTCCCAGTGATAATCCGCGCGACGTGAGAAAGGGACTTATACGTTTCGCCCTGATACTGAACGCCTCCATCGATGATATCCACCACATGAGTGCGTCCCCGCCACTCCCTGACAAACCTCGTACCCGCGGCCGGTTGGGTAAGTTTGGTTGCGTGAGGTTTCGTGGAAGTAGGGTCAGATGACGCATCAACATATCGCATCAGGTCACGAATCGCCTGATCCTTAAGCCCGTTATGTTCCTTGACCTGTTCGTTATAGGCGCAGGCCATGTGGAGGAGTCGCCCACTTAGCCCCTTGGGCGGCGGTTCGCCATAGAAATCCGTCCAGGCTTCAATCAGGTCTTTGCGTGGGGGTGTCTTTCCCGGTTTTGCCATAGCCTCACCCCTTCATCGCTTTGTAGAATGAGCCACGGGTGCGATGAGCATCACGTTTGATGCTGACGCCCTTTTTGCGCAACCCCGTCAGGGCGGCGCGGATGCTGTGCGGTTGCCAGCCGGTCGCATCCTGCAGTTGTTCGATGGATGCGCCGGATTTGCGGCTGATAAGTTTGGCGACGGTTTGGATTTTGGTGGTCATATAAACCTCCTCGTTAATGCGTCTGCCCGATGCAGGCGCTGCCACCACCCAGGCCCGGCGAGGCTGAGGGCCTGGGCCGGGCTGGCGGCGATAAGGAGGTCAATAAATGCGTCGCAGCACAACTACAGTACCGCTCTGTTGGCAGCAGAAGTCCAGTCGATTTATGATGGAATAATGATGTTGATCCATAGTGCCGGACTCGAGCACAAATTAGTGCCGTCGACGGCCAGGGCGCCGTCCGCCATTGAGTTGCCGCTCTTTCCAGCCAATACCTCTGCGGGTGCCACTCCAGTCGAGAAACTGGGTCATGCTGTCCACTTGGTCGTCATTGCGTCCGTTAGGAAAGGCCAATAGCTCTTGCTTTAATGCAGAGAGCCAATCCGCATCTTTCGGCAGCAGAAAGTTTCCGGTTTCGAGTTTGGCTGTCTGGGCCTCGAGACGGGTTTGCTTGTCTACGGTTGGCTGATATCCGATCAAGCGTCCCCTGCGTTCATTCCGAAAATCGTGAATCAGGGGAGTTAACAGTGAGATGCCCAATCAGCCAATCCATAATATTCAGCCAAGATCCCTTCCCCCAATCACAAATGGCTAATGCTTTCCGAAAGAATACAAGAACTTTACTGACATAATTTGCTACTCAATACCACCATATGTTTGTGACAAATACGGACACACATATAGATTAATTATTTTGGGAAGGAATATGTTTAAGGATTCATCCTGGAATAGCCACTGATGCACAGTTGGAATTCAAGATCCTTGGGGACATTGTAGTAACCAGACGATTGATGGCAAGCTTCCCATCGGAAGTGTTATAGAAAACCCCATTATCCAAGGGTCATTGTTTGTTGCTATATTTTTATTGTATGGAAAACTGTTCTTGTTTTTAAATTGTATGAGCTGTTTTTGCCCCACCTCTCCCAACCATTTTTTCTTAGTTCGCACGCCGGACAAGCGTTGCAACCAAACCCCCACTCATGACTATCTGAATGATTTCCCTGATAGCAACTGTGGGTTAGATGGAGGATGAGGTCTACAAGATTTGAGTTCCCAAGAGCGTATGCCAGCTCCCAAGTATTTGCCTTATCACGCCACATTAACGGCGTGTGTATTGCTAGTCTGGTTTCCATTCCAAGGTTGAGCGCAACTTGAATTGCCTTAACAGTGTCATCACGACAATCGGGGTATACCCCGACTCATTGAAAAAGCGAAAAGGACTTGCAAAGTTCGTTTGGAAGGATTCTTGTTGTCGGCATGATTCGCGCAGGATTTTTAACCACGATGGAACGGGCAGAGCTAACC